>CAZXMD010000169.1:0-4262 GCA_964641635.1 uncultured Candidatus Finniella sp.
TTTTTTTGGCCCCTTACGCGCTTAAACTCTTATAGCACAAGAAACCTCAAGAGGGCAATCAGCAGTCAGGGGGTAATAGTCCGAAATTCACCAAGGAGTGTCCTTCCTGAGCGTTATTCTTAATGTCATCCACCCCACCTAGAGAAAATAGAAAATTATTTCCCCCCGGGATGTGTGCCAAGAATTTTCATGAGAATCTTATATTCTTCAGGGGTCTTGGCAATTTCTCCAAAAATGTCAGCAATATTTTTGTTTTCCCATCGGATTACTTGCCGGAGGATCTGGGGAGCAAGGCTATGGGGGTCATTTTGCTCTAAAAAAGTGGCGATGCGCTCGAGCTGACGATAGGCGTCATCGCGGGTTTTTAAGAGGGGCGTAGCTGATGGCCGTTCTAAAGGAGCAACAGAGTTTGAAGATGGTTCAGGGCCCTCCAAAGAGGTGCCTGAAGAAGGATTTTCTACCGCGTCTGCCACAGCAACGGGTTCTGGGGGCGTTCGGTTTTGGAGCGTGGAGTTCAGGATGCGTTCCATTTCCTTTAAGGTTTTCAAAATCTGGGAAAAAGAGGGGGAGGCATTACCCAGTAAGGAGATAAGCATCGTTTTAAAGATTTCTGTGGCGCTTGACGCTTCAACAAAATTCTGGCGCTGCTTGATGAGAAATGCGTCTGGTGTTTGATCCAGGCTCTTTTGAAAGTCCTCAACTGTTCCTATGATTTTGGAAGGATCAACTTTACGACTGGGGCCGGTAGGGGCTTTTTCAACGCGCTTTTGCGAGGCATCGCTGTGTTGGACAGATTTATAAAATCCTAAACCAAAAGCGGTCTGATCATATTTTGATTGAGTTAGGTTAACCAGCATCAGTCGAGATGACAAAGTTGAGTCTAGCCATTCAAAAATCATCTGGCGGTTTTCCATATCGCCATCATCTTGAGGTTGCGGATGCATGGTCTCCCAAAATGTTTCACATAAGCCGGATAGAATCTGAATGCCCCTCGTATATCCCTCAATTCCGTCAAGGGCAGTCCAGGCTTCGGTTAGCCAAACGGCGATTTGAAGGTCTTTAGATTCTGTGAGGAGCGCTTCAACACAAAGATTCTCGATCTTGTTCCAGTCAGCACGTTTGAGTTCTGTTTGCCAAATCCCCATAGAAAGGCGGGGGTCGTCTTCCTGCCGGTTTAAACGAACTTCATCATACAAAGAACCATACCGCAAGGAGGGGCCAACGGGGTCTGCTGGCGAAATATCTTTTAGAAAAGATTCCTGGCTGGGTATTTTTGCCCTTAAAGTAGGAGGAGAGGAAAAAGATTCGGTCATTTCCTATTCTCCTTTTTCTTTTTTCTCAGGTTTTTCCTCTGGAGCCTCTTCTTCAGGGGGCTCTTCAGGCTTTTTTCCTGCGTTCTTTTTGTCTTCAATTTCTTGCTTTGCGACATCGTCTTTAATTTCAGGAGCTGCCTCAACCAAGCCTTGAACGATGACGGGTTTATCAGCCATATCCAGAATTTTTTGATCTAAACCAGGAGCTTCTACTGGGAAAGAAGGAACCTGTAAAACACCGCCAGGCTTTTTCCCTTTTGGAGGTTTGTGAAAAATGATCCGATTGTATACAACTGTTTTTTCATCAACGCCATTTGGAATTTCAAACCGCAATGTATAGGGTTTTGTATCCTTCATATTATCAAAATCATCACTGGTTGCTCGTTGGGAGCGCATCATCCAGAGTAAGGACCATTGACCAGGGTAGGTGTAAGTTACGGTTTGTTCATCAACGGCCATGAAAGGCTGCGCCTTATCAAGGTAGGGAGAAGTTTCTGCTGAATCTGGCCAGCGAAATGTAAGGGTTACCGGATTTCCATAGGCCCAACGACCGGTTTTCTTTTTAGAAGTATTAGATATGGTTGTCGTATCGTTGGGGGCAATTGACCACTCAATGATCATATTACCGCCAACCTCACGCTCCTTATTAACGCGAAAATCCATTTGAAAATCAAAGGTAGGGACATCACCCGGTAATTTTGACGTCAAGAAGGCATGGAAGAATTCTTTTAAACCATCCATTTCTTTCAAAAAGAGATAAGCGTCTTTGGCAGGTTCGCCTAATTGATAAACCTGATCTAATATGGCTTTCGGACTATCCCCAGAATCATGATACAAAGTAAAGAAACTTTGGATATCGCCGGGATCAACTTCTCCCTGGCTTTGAGAGACATTTTCTCCCACAAAAGGAAATTTGTCCTTAAAGGACTCATTAAATGCAGAGACGAGTTTCTCGTAATTCTTGATGGAATCTTTGCGTTTGGCAACTTCGCACCGGGACATTAAGGCCCGTTGTAATTGAATGTGGCGGTCTAAGAAGAAGTCAGCAGAGCTATTCTTAACTTTTTGCAGAGAAAGCTTTTCAAAACAATTGCTCATGGTAATGCCGGCGGCATCTTTTTCAATAAAGGTTTCAAGGTCCGTTAGCGTATTGTTTGGCAACCGTTTATCATATAAGGAAAGTTGCTCAATAATGCGGCGCCATCGATTCATTAACGCTCTCTTACCCACAAATACTTTCATCATTTCAGAGCTTAAAAGGGTAATAAGGGGCTGAGCATAGTCAATCGCTAAGTGAGATATGAGTTGACGTTGTTGAGCAAGGTAGCCTTTCAGTTCATCTGGATCCTTGACATTGAATCCCTCTAAAAAGACAGCTGTTTTTCCATCCCACCAGTCAAAGTTGTTATCCCGAACGCTATAGGGGCGGTAAGAAATCAAAAGAGCATCCACTTTTTCAAGAAGGCGAGTTGACATAACTCCAAGAAGATTTTGCATCTCTACAAATACTGTTCCACTATGGGCATTGTTTAATGTTTCTAATAGCTTAAGGAACTGGGGAACCGTGGCTTTAATGTCCCCAATTTGATTGCGCAACAGTTCTTCATTAGCATCCCCCAGTAAAAGCGCTTTCGGGATGTCAGAAAAACTCTGTGCTTTTGCAATATCACTGATGATGTTGAGCTGTAAATTCTGAT
Organism: uncultured Candidatus Finniella sp.; assembly: GCA_964641635.1. Lineage (GTDB taxonomy): Bacteria > Pseudomonadota > Alphaproteobacteria > Paracaedibacterales > VGCI01 > VGCI01. Next base: position 3,011 of record CAZXMD010000169.1, read on the forward strand.
AAGCAATCTTCTTGAACGTTTCTTTCAATTGAAGGGGGAAGGAATCCAGATCCTTCTCCACGAAGGCGTCATATCTTTTTATCAAAGAAACGGCATCAGCAATAAATCTTTGATTCCAGGAGATTGTTTTGTTCTCCGGAATCTGTGTTATGATTCTTTCTCCCCCCGTCTTTGCCATGAAGGGTTCGCTGAAAAGTTTTGTTAGAACCTTTTCAAGGTTAAATATTCCTTCAGAGGGCAAGGTAGGTTTATTCGTTGTACTAGAAGTCGGGTTTGAAAAAATGCGGTTCATCTGGAGCAGTTCCTGGTGAAAGGCATTGTAGATTGTGCTGGTTTGTTTTGCGAGTTGTTCGAGAAAATCAGGCCCAAAGGCAGGAAGTTCATCAATCTTCGTCATTAACTTGGAAAATTCCGGACCCGGATCAAAGTAATCTCCATCTATCCAATTATGTCCTGCACCGCCAAGTGAGGGAAGGCTTTGTCCAAGTCCACTCACAAAATTCCTGATTAATTCAAGGTTCATAGGTTGGTCGATTTGTCCCTTGCCAATGGATTGCGTTAAATATCGCAGTTGCCCAATAAGTGACGTTGGATCCAGCGGGGAAAATAGAAGGTTTAGGAAGTTTGTGTACAAACTATTCAAAGAGTTTCGGGCAATCGGATAGTATGCCTTCAGATCAATTGGGGGATAGGGGGCTTCCCGCAAAACTTTGATAAGCCTTTGATATGAATCAGAGAACTCAGGTGGTAAGTGTATCCCAAACGTGTATTCAACCAGTTCAGCCAATAGGGTTGGATCTGGCGTTTCCCTCAACTGGTTATATTTATTAATATTTTGTATCAGCTGTTCCATTTGATCTACGTAAGCTTTAATCTGCTGGAATTCAGGTGTAGTCACTGGCATGAGGAGTGTATTGACAGCAATCGTTTTGTGTTGAAGGCCAAGAGGCCCACTTCCAGGCCGGGTGTTTAAGATATCCCGCGCTTTGAGGAGAAGGTCCATATATATAGTACGCAAGATAACTTGCTCATAGGTTATTTTCAAAGAGCTGTCCAGATGATCCTGAAGTGGGCTGAACCAGGAGGACGGAATAAAGAAGGAAAAAAAACTTGTCCGATGGACGTGATTCATCATCTCGAGTAAGCTTTTAGCCTGGGATTCAAATTGAATTTCCGTGGCGGGTGCTTCTCCTGATTGTGAAGAAGGGAGTTGTGTTAAGACAGAATTTACTTTTCCCAAAACAGGCATAAG
>CAZXMD010000170.1:0-4256 GCA_964641635.1 uncultured Candidatus Finniella sp.
GAGGAGAGTAGCTTTCTCTCTTAAACACTCTTATACCATATTGGAGACTTACAATCGCCACGCACTCCGTGCTCGCGATGACAAAATCCCATAAACATACTTACCCAGTGGTCACAAATTGGTATAAGTATCTAATTGTGGATTAAAATTTAATCCATAATTCGAGTTAAGAGGCAAGCAACCCATGTCCTTCAGCAACCGCCGTAAAACCTATACCCATCTGTCTACCCAACTTGCCGCTTTAAGCGACGGGAAGCTTTCCGAGATAATCCGCAAAACAACGCCGATACGCTCAAGCATTGGAGGCAGCTCAGCCCTCATAATGATGGATGATACTCCTGTTTTTATAAAAAAAATTCCACTCACGGATCTTGAGCAGCAACCCCAATACTACCTATCAACGGCGAATTTTTTTGAGTTACCGCTTTTTTATCAATATGGCGTTGGATCAGCTGGTTTTGGGGCCTGGCGTGAATTGAGTGCTCACGTCATGACAACCAACTGGGTTATCTCGGGAGACTGCCCCAATTTTCCTATCCTTTACCATTGGCGCGCTCTACCAACCCTCCAAGCACAGCCCATGACGACAGAACAAACGGAAAGCTTGGAACGAGATGTAACATATTGGGAAAATTCTTCAGCTGTTCGCAAACGCCTTGAAGCCAAGCATAATGCCTCAGCTCATATCATCCTATTCTTAGAATATATTCCCCAAACTTTATACCAATGGCTTGGGGAACAGGTAAAAGCAGGAGAAGATACTGCCGAGGCTGCAATTTCATGGGTTGATAAAGCGCTTAAATCAACGAGCGACTTTATCAATACGCGCGGCCTCATTCATTTTGACGCACACTTTGAGAATATCCTGACAGATGGTACGCTCCTTTATTTTAGTGATTTTGGTCTGGCGTTATCATCCAAATTTGATTTAACAAAAGCAGAAGTTGACTTTTTAGACGTCCATCGCACCTATGATCGTTGCGCCACCATTGTGAATTTGCTTCATTGTGTGATCACCCATCTCTTTGGAAAAGACCAATGGGAGATACGATTAAAGGACTTTCTGAAGGGTCGGCTGAAGGAACCCTCTCCCCTGATCACCTCTCTCATAAAAAAATATGCCCCCATTGCTCTGGTCATGGATGAATTTTACCAGAAGCTTCAGAAGGAATCGAAGCTAACTCCTTATCCAGCAGCTCATCTGGGAAATTTGTTGACTAAAATAGATAATAAAGGTAGGTAAAATGGTCAAATACAATTCCTTGTGTAATATCTAAAATGCTGAGCTTAGAAAATGTTCTTCAAGACCTTAAAAACTTCGAAAACAATCACATTCTTAATGGCGCTATCGCCATTGCTGTAGGTGGCAAAATAGCATATTCAAAATGCTCTGGCATGGCAGACTTTGCAGAGAACACTCCTTGCACGGTTGACACTCAATATGATATTGCCTCTGTGACAAAACAATTTACAGCAGCCGCTTTATTGCGCGTATTATTTGATGCGAATCCTTCCTTAGATAGCTTAAAAAAGACCTTACAAAATCCCCTATCTCATTATCTTTCACCGGAAGATTTTCTGTGGGATGGAGAAATGCCGAAATGGGCAACAATCGTGACCCTTCACCAATTATTGACACACACATCAGGGATTGTTAATTATACGGATTTGGATCTTTTTTGGAGCGACCTTTACCCTGCAGAGAATCCTTCAATCTTAGACCTCATAAATCTCTTTAAAAAGGAACCTCTTAATTTTAAGGCAGGAACTCAATATGACTATTGTAATTCAGGGTATACCTTATTAGGTCAAGTCGTTGAACGATTGAGCAAAAAGACCTTGAGTCAATATTTCATGGAAACATTTTTCGTCCCCTTAAAGATGGGAAACACTTCGCTGCCCCCTCAAGGAACGGGTCTCAATCTCAAGAAGACGAAGCTGCACTTCAACCTTGCTCGGGGATACACTTATGATATTAAGAACCCAATAGGCCCTTATACCGAAATCAAAAATTATTGGCCCCATGAAATTGATCAGGGAGATGGAGGCATAATTTCAACAATTCCAAATCTAATTAAATGGAACACCGCATTACACAAAGGGCGGGTTTTGCCTCCAGATGTTTTGGAGTTGATGCTGACCCCTTACGAACTCATTCCGGGCGAATCTAACATATACTATGGCTATGGGATTGTATGCAGAAAATCCCCCGTTGGAACTATTTTTACACATGGAGGATCTATTCCTGGCTATCATAATTACCCTATTTACTTCCCTTCTATAGACGCAACTGTCATTTCCTTTACAAATGTAACTTTTGATAGCTCCTCCATTAAAGACAAGAGACAGGCGATTAAAGATGAATTGTCCGATATTAAGGATCCTGTAGAAAAGGAAAAGAAATATAACGAAATCTTCGCAAAGCGCTACCCAGAAATAGAGCAAATCATAGAAAAATATCGTCTATTTCAAGTTAAGGATATTAAAGGTTTAGAAGAAAGCTTTCCTACTGACTAGATTCCCCCCTATTTTCAATGACATATTTATCTATACAAATAGAAACATTTGGCAAAGGTTAACCATGTGGGCCTGAAGCATATGAAATTTCTTATTCCAAATGTTTGGTAATGCGCTTAATTTCTTTGGCGACCATTTCTTCCACCAAAGAGGGAAGATGCGTGTCAATCCATTGTTTGATCATGGGGCGGATCATATCCTGAATCAATTGATCCAGAGTAACGTTTCGTTGATCAGCAAGGCTTGAGAAGCTTTTCTTAGGCGCAAACTTTGTTGCCTGGGCCAGACGTGACAAAGAATTTGCCGAAGCTGACATCGCCTGAGACGATACCAGATTTTCGTCATGTTCTACAAATTGCGCCAATTTCGTATGCTGACGACCCAATCTCCCCGGTTTTTTTGACTCAAGGGGGTTCGTTAGCGTCATAACCGACTCTTCTTGAGTCGAGTTATGGGTTGCCTGTTCCCGAACCGCTTCCATTGGCTCTCTCCACTCAGGCGCCGGATCCCGGTTTGGTGCTGTTGAGAGGGGACTTCCCAGGTTCAAAACATCCGGTTCAGGCTGATGGGTGGGGGCAACTGATGAAGGGCTTGTTATAGGGTGAGAAGATCCCAATGGCTCCCGGCTCAAAGCATGATTAGCAGGAGGAATAACAACAGATTCCGTCAGGTCGCCTTTGTAAACTCTTTGCTTATGAGGATCTTCCGTTGGATTATCCGTCACGAACTTACGGATAGACGCCAGGATTTCCTCCATGGACATATCTTCTTCATAGTCGCTCTTTGGCGTCATTCTTCTTCCTCAAACAAAAAACATCACAATATAAAGATAGTCTACACCCAATGATGGGAAATATTCCAGAACTAGATTTTAAGGCCACCTTAACACTCATACAAATTGACGATCAAGAACATCATTAACTCTTTGATTGCAATTGGGTATCAGATCCTTGCGATAAGGTTTTGGGTCACAATGGGCAAACTGAAAGTGCCCCATAACAGCTCGAAGGAAGGTTGTATTGTATATACAAGAAAAAAACCTATCTCACAAATAAATATTTATGAGATAGGTTTTTTATAGAGTTTTTGACGGTTGGCTTTAAAAATCTTACCAACTGTTGCGCACATCCTGGTAGTGCACCCGTTCATTGTACCGCTTAACTTTCAGCTTCATATCCATCACATTCAAACGACCCATATTGGCTAAAATGTCATAAGCTGATTCATAATATTGCTGTTCCGCCTGAACAAGGTTTAATTGTGACTGAACCAATAACCGCTGAGCGTTTAAGACATCTAACAAAATCTTGGATCCAACCAGCATTTCTTGACGTGTCCCTTCAAGAGCAACTTCGTTGGCTTTGACTTGTGTTTCATAGCTTTTTATATTGGCTTTTGCTGAAATATGCTTCTCCCACGCTGCAACAAGCTTCTGAGTAATTTCTCGCCGCTTCGTTTCGATCGTAATACGCCGCTGCTCAGCCGTCTCACGCAGTTCTCTGCTTTTCGCCCGGATTTTTCCGCCCTCATAAAGGGGAACTCTTAACACTACTGAAACTTTTTGCGCCGTTGTGAGGTCATTCGTCTTCACGCTCCCTTGTGCTGCATATTCAGTCCTGGTATTAATGCCTTGACGCTCTACAGATGCTTCCAAGTCTACTTTTGGCAGCAAGTCAGCATCATTCTCTTTAATGGCATTGCGGTCTGCCTTTTCCTGGTAAAGCGCCGCTAAAATAGCA
>CAZXMD010000171.1:0-4244 GCA_964641635.1 uncultured Candidatus Finniella sp.
ATTGAACATGCCAAACGTACCGATTCCAACGAAAGCAACCATTCCGGCTTTGGCGAGATTTATGTTACGGTTTGCAGAGACCAGACGACTATAGATGGGGTAGGCAAGTCCTGATTCAAAGAAAATTTTGTCTTCAAAGATATCTTTTGCAAAGCAAATATAACGTTGAATGGTATCATGGTATTGTAAAGCTTCTGGTGACGTAAATTGCGCCTGGGTTTTACGGTCCAAAGGATAACCTGGCGATTCCTCCCATAGCTGAAGGGATTCAGGGTCGACAGACCGGATTTGGGTGGAAAGCATCAAATCAGCTTTCAGCGTATTGTCCTTATTTTCATCAGCCAAACTTTCTGACATCAAAACGCCTGCGGGTACCTGGCCACTGTCACCGCAAAAATAAATACCCCGAAGCATCAATGACTCTTCATAAGCGCTACTTTTAAAGATATGGTCTAAATAAAGTTTTAAGCTACTTTTCATGGAAAAAAATTCGTCCGGGAGGACGAAGACGCCGTCTTGGCCATCTTCTGAAACACCATGAGCATACATTTCAAGTTGTATGCTGGAGAACTCTTCTGCAATTGTATGAAAAGCTTCATCTACCCAGTGGGGCGTGTAGGCGCTATGAAGGGCAAAGGGAACGGACCAGCCAAGCATATTATGTTGCTGGGCAAGAGGGACTTCATGGCAAAAACTTTGGAATCCCGGAAGAAAGTCGCACTTCGTGATAATTACATAAACGGGAACGCGAAGTCCAAGAAGGTGTTGAGCAGATACTAATTTATGGGATAAGAATTTTGCTCGGGCATTGATGTTTTCTGGGCTTAAGCGTTCTTTTCCATACAGTTCTGCTGCTGAAATGGTGAGAATAATCCCATCGATGGGACGTTTTGAGCGATAGCGACCTAGTAAATTTAAGATTGTTCTCCAACCTCGTTCATCAGCTGCAACTTTATGTTCTTCTATGACCAGGGACCCGTGAATATCCAAAACCACGGCGCGGTTAAAAAACCACCAGCGACAAGCAGGGTGTGGGTCCATAATGCCAAAATTAGGCATTCCAACAGGCAAACTCATGCCGGAAGACTCGAGCAAAGTTGATTTCCCTGAGGCGCTGGCTCCAACCATTAAATACCAGGGGAGCTGGTACTTATAGGTTAGATTGTCAAGACGACTTCTGAGGAAAGAAAGGGAACGCAAAAAAGACAGACTGATGTCGCCAATCCGAAATATACCTTTTAGCGATAAAAATTGTGATAATCGGCCTCCAATAGGGGGCATCCGGTACTCGGGAATAATTGTTTCCTTAGGAGGGGTTGTTTTGGGCTCAGTCGGTCCTTTTTTTTCTGCCCGCTTAACGGCATAAGTTGTTAAGAATGTTAATAATAAGATCATCACAACAGCCAAAATTATGATGATTAAGATAATTTCGGGAAGTCGGTTCCCAAGATGGGAAAGAGAGTGTAAAAACGACTTCATGAAAGCCCCATTTGTTGAGCTTGTTGTAATATATGTCCTATAGATTGATCCATATCTTTGACCAGTTTGTACCATAAGACCGTGGAGGCAAAGAGATATACCCCCAAAATCCCCATGAAGGTAAGGAACCACATGCGGATTTCCGGTAACCCTTTGCTTAACGTTGAATCCAGAACATGTTCGTAACAAGATTGAATCAAGTGATCACGTCCGGGGTCATAAAGAGTGGAGGGGCGCCGGTTGATCATTATATAGAGCTGGTGGCGGTAGACGGATAGTTGCTCCCTGTTCTCATCCTCACCTCTAAATCGCCCTTTGAATCCAAGTCCCAAGATTAGAAGATAGATAATGGCCAGATCTGCCCGCATTGGGTCATTGGTTGAGACGAGATCTTCAATTTTTTGGAAAAGAAGTTCCCCTGCGATCTGGGTTTGGAAGAAGCGGCTTTCAAGTAAATTATTTTCCCATTGCTTCTGTCCGGCCCAGGAGATATTCAAAAATATTTCATCAGCAAAGGCGACCATGGCGTACAGGGTATCCTGATATGAACTGGTGGCAAACTCCCCTACTTGAAGGGTTGACTCGATCGCTTGTTCTTCAAGGAGGATGCTTAAGCGACGTTGGATGGTATTAACGAGAGAGCTATTGGCATCGTCTGGCTGCTTCTCTAGTTTTTGAGGATCATTGCCTTCGGTTGCCCTTAATGCGAATTCTTTCTGGCGCAAAAGAAGATTAAAAAACTCATGAAAGTTTTGAATAAGAAAAGAATGAGAAGCATTTTTTACACGGCTCATAAGCTTGTCTAACCTTTTTGCTCTGTTAGCTCATTCTCTTCTTGAGGATGAGGGCCCCGGGCGTATAAAACTATGGCCGAAGGGCGTTTGTCGGCTTGGTCTGCCGCGTGGAAAATCATTAAATTCTCTCCTGGTTTAATATAGTGAGGGTCCATTTGGATGTGGTATAATTGCAAGCCACTTCCAGGCATTAAATCTGCCAATTCATCACCTTCAATAACTTCACGGGCAGCGCCGGTTACGCGACGCATGCGGGCAGATTCAATATGGCTCTCAGAAGTAATGACGCATTCGCGGACCCATTCCGCCATTTCGCTTGCATCCATGGTTGAGGGGGCCCGCATTCCAACAAGAAGCCTTTTTTCCGACCATGTGGCGGGGACCTTAAGATAGAAGAGGCGATCATTTTGAGTGAAGGGTATAATGGTATAGGTTCGCTCAATACTGCTGATGGTTCGATCAATCCAGTCAAGCAGGGGATCAAACGTATTTAAAATATCATTATGGTGATAGGAGGGGAAAGAAGGAATGAGTTGGCTTAATTTTATGGTTGCAAGGCGCCCCGCAATAGTACTTAACGTCAAGTATAATTCGTAAGGATGAATTTTACCTGTGCCGACAATAGCTTCAAGCAGCGGAAGGGACTCAGCAAGGGGACGTAATAGCTCAGTTGTCTCCCGCAACAGTTCGCTTCCCAATTGTTTTTGCCACTTCTCTGTCAAGTAGGAGGCTTTCTCTCGCATTTTCATAACCAAAGATGCACAGCGGTTTCCCAAAGGGGAATTCTGGTGAACAAAAAAGCAGGGGGGAATAAATGGTTTTAGGAAATAGGCCTCATCTTGGTAAATGACCCGCGCCAAAGGGATATACTCATACCGGGCGGGTGGTATGGCCCCGATCAACAAGGAAATTTTTGGCAGGAGCCTTGGAATCCTAATGACATTATCAGGGGTATTGTCATCTAAAATTTCCTCACTTTCAACAGAGATATAGCGGGGCCAGTCACCAACCACGGGAGAGCTTGACGTTGTACGCTCTGGAACTGCCAGATAAACGGTCATTTCTTCTTTTGAGAGGTCTTCTTTTAGAGGCGTTAAATCAAGCTCTAAAGGTGAATCGGAATCAGTATGGCGATAGACAATAAGGCCATCCGGCATTACGGCGTCGATTTCCAGGAGACGGAATAACCCTGCACTTAAAACAACAGGGTCGAGTTTGATGTGGTGAATTCCCCAATAAAAAGGGGATAAACGACGGAGGTGGTACGTCAAGATCTGTTGGTTGCGTAGTTCCATCTGTTGGAAATGTTGGGGGGATAACAACATGCCTTCATGCCACTGAATTTCCGGTATTACAGGCGTCTTTGTCATCCTGTTTATCTCCCTTTTTTTGTCTTTAGTATAACTTATGACAAAATATTAACAAAATTTAAAAAATTCCTTTCTTCCTAGTATGAGCAGATTAGGCAACCGAGACAAGGGTGTAATACAGAAAAACCTCATGAAAAATTATAACGAGAGGTGTAAGTCTTAAATAACAGATCATATTTATAAAAATATTATTCGTCACTCTAAGCGCTTTCCCCACGAAGGTGGGGATCCACGTCGCAATGCGTAAGCACTGCAGAATATATTATTTTTCTTCCGCTTTCGCGGAATAGGCGTAGACCCCCGCCTTCGCGGGGGAGGCGCTGGAAAGAGCGGAGGAGACGTTCAAGGGTATGCTATATATCTTTTGGGAGATGTCGGCAGGAGGGAAGTACTCTTGAAGCGCACAGTAATCGGGCGCTCTATTTTTTGCCAATATCACTCGGTAGACGTCTGTTTATCAAGGCGTCTGATAACCTCATCTGTGAGGTCCAGATCTTCGTTATGAAAGAGAACAATAGACTGGTCCATCTGGTTGCCATCACCAATAGACTTGTTCAGGATAATTTTTAACCCATGGGCTTTCCCAAGATCACTCATAATC
>CAZXMD010000172.1:0-4146 GCA_964641635.1 uncultured Candidatus Finniella sp.
CTCCATGGAGTGCGCCAGCTTGGATGAAATCACCACAAAAGCTCAATGGTGGCGCACTAAATCCAATCTATCACGCCGTTTATGCAGATTATTTCGTTAAGTTTATACAAGCGTATGATGCAGAGGGCTTGCCGATTTACGCGATTACACCGCAAAATGAACCACTACATGAAACCAGTGGTTACCCATCGATGTTGATGACGGTCTCTCAACAAATCAATAAAAATAAATTGTCACCATATTGTCACCAAATGTGGCAATTCTGTTGCCTCCTCAAAAATTTATTTAAAATAATTTGATTTTCTGAAAAGGTAAGGGTAGCATGCACTTCGGATAGGACGAGTTGCTTGATCATACCCTTGTGTCTCGCCCCTGTACTTGGCAAGGTCAACTTGAGGGGTACGCTATGGCATTTAGCTTTCGAGATATGCTCAAACCGCTTTTCGTGGGCGTGTTTTTCTTCATTTCCTTATCAAGCAGCTTTATTACTGCTTATATTTTTGTTGATTACCAAAAGTATATGAAGGCCCATCTGGCATCACAAATTCAAGAGAGTGAGGCGATCAAAAAAAGGACCCAGGAGACCTTTAATAATTTAAAGAAGCTGCTTAGCCTGACAGAGGCCCGAATCCAAGCTACCTACGAGGACCCTAAGAGCCATCCAAAAACTCTACTACAGCAGATTCAAAATGTTTTAAGTTCCCTCCATCACTTGCAGTTCTATCATACCCTTCCCGAACTCCAAAAGGTGTCTTACAGAAAATTTTCTTCTCCACAAGGGATTGTGACCCGTTTTGGCGTCTCACCCCTTTATTCTAACTCACCCCTTAATTCTAAAAAGAAGACATTTGAGAAAAAATCTCCTACCAATGGGGAAGCTGGGTTTGCATTTGAGGAAGGTAAACTTAAAGGAATAGTCACTATCTTGAACCTTCAAGGCTTTGTAGAGGGGGTTTTAGAAGTTCAGGTGGAAATTGACACATTCATACAGTTTTTGGGAACTTATCAGACTGTTGGCCTTAAGCCGAGTTTTTCTTCAAAGGATAACCAGGCAACCAAAACTCCCTTTTTCATTGACAATAAACCACCTGATACTTTTCTAAGCTACGCCCTTGCTTTCAAGTCACACTATTCCATCTTTGCTGTCTATATCCTTTTTACATTGGTCTTTATTGGATTTTTCCTTTACATTCTTGATCTTCGCCTTCAAAAAAATTACCACCATAAATTTGAAACCCTTGAAGAGTCCCTTATTGGAATAGGCGTTTCAGAAAAGGCATCAAGAAAAGAGTTGGGAATGTACCAACAAGACGCACAAATTCACAAAACTTCCTGTCAGGCCCAAAAAAAACTTCGAGTCAGGTTAAAAAAGCGGCAACAAGAACAAGCAAGCCATGTGAATCTGTCCTTAAAGAGTATCCAACAATCTTTCAAAAACTCCCATGGACAATTTACGGATGCTAAAACAATGGAAATTTTAGAAACGTGCATCGCGCAAACGAATGCCTTATCAGAGGGGTTGTGGCACTCCATGAACAAAGAGGAGGTTGATTTTAATGAGATTCTAGCTCGTTTGCAGATGATTTTTGCTGAAAAGATTCATAAATTAGGTATAACGGTTGAAACAAAGATTGCTTCTGAAGCTGTGTCTTTTTTTGGGGACTCTCTCTTGATGGAAGTATTGCTGGTCAATGCTATTGGTAAGCCCTTTCACCGTGTCCCTAAAGATGGTCATGTTTCCATCTCATTGAAAGGAACTTCTGGCTTTCTTCATTTAGAGATTCAAGATAATGGCTATGCGGGCGCTGAGGTAGCAGAAAAAATCATCCGAAAATCTTCTGGTCTTTTTATGACAGAGGAAATTTTTCATCAAACTTGCTTGAATTCTGGGATAAGACATAGGCGCACAAAAGCAAACGGCCTTAACATCACCCATCTCATGATTCCCAATTCCATAGAAGAAGTCTCCAATAATAATGTGGTCCAATTATTTCCTTAAGCTCTTGAAATTCTCTGTGATTTTTTTCTTACTCCTATTAGGACAGTCAGGCGGGGTTTCTGCTCCTTTTCCCAAAGTGTGGAACATGCCCGCTGATAACCCAAACTTTGTCGGGCGGGAAAATATATTGAGTGAAATTTCTTACATATTTCATAAAACGCCTTTTAAGACAGCCGTTATTAGCGGCCATCAAGGGTTCGGGAAATCACAAACAGCTAAACACTATGCCCACCAGAAATTTGGAGATTATGATATCGTGTGGTGGTTTAGGGCCAACCAGTATCTAAAACCACAGTTTGAAAAGTTTGCTCAAGCGATGGCTCCTTATTTAGGATGGGACAGGGAGAGAGAAAATGCTGTTGCAACAATGGATCATGACCGGCTCGTTAGTTTGATCAAAGAGGGCATCCGGCAAAAGAATTTTAAGTGCCTGATTATCTTTGACGATGCCCAAACCTATGCTGAGATCGAGCCATACATTTTATTTTCTCATGAGAAGACGATTCATACCTTGATCACGACTAAAAATAGGAACCTTTCTCAAAACTCAATACAAATCAAACCGTTTGAACGGAAAACTTCTGTTAAATACATTAATATTTTCCTTAACGATGAACCAGAGAAATCAAAGGAACTTTTGGCGGACCATTTGAGTGACTGTCCTGCTGCCTTGGCGCTTTCTATCAATTATATCAAAAGCTACCCAGGAATGAGCATCGCACATTACCTGAGCAAATATCAGAAGCAAAAACTTTGCTTACCCCCTACGAGTGAATCTGAAAAAAAACTCGGAAGTTCTGTTGACGACTATGAAACTGAGTTGCTGGCGGCGATTAGAATGAACATGATGGAATTGAAGCAGTGTTCTGGTGATGCTTTTCAACTTCTGGGATTACTGTCTGTGTTGTATCGTGATGAAGTTCCTTTGACTGTTTTGGAAAAGTGGATAAAAGCGAAAGGTATCAAGACAGATATGACAACACTGATTGGGTTGTTCAATCGGTACTCGCTCATTGAAATCACCAAAACAAAAAACCATCAGGAAGGATATGTGAGCATGCAAGAATTAATTCAAAAAATCGTAAATTCCTTGATTCCTGTTGCCGCAAAAAAGCAACTGATTGATGAAGCCGTACCCCTATTAGAAGATTCCTTTTTAGGTAGTGATGAAACGAACTATAAAGCCATTCTTAAAGATAACAAACCATTACTCCATGCTCTTAAACTTTCAAAAGAAGCAAATAATATAAACCATCATACTAAAGCTCTGTCTTCGTTAAGAGTCCGCGTTAACACCGTCTTAATAGGGGGTATTCGTGATTTGAAAAGTGCAAAAGAGATTAGTGAACATTTAAAAAAGGATTTTGCCAATAAAATCAGATTAGATAGTGGAGATGAGATTATATACAATATAGATTTATCATTTTACTACGCGATTCGCCCAGATTATGAAAAAGCCATCTTCTACGGCCAAAAAGCATTAAAACTTAGCGAGCAAGAAGAAGGAATGTGCGAAGTAAAATTACGTCTTTTCTCAAATTTGATACAATGTTATGTCCTCCAGGGGTTACTCGATGAATGTCAGCCCTTCATTACAAAAGGAGAAAAATTATTCACATTTTCTAAGTTTCATCTCAATAACGCTCATTACATCTATGCTGTAACCATGTTTCTTCTAAATCGGGGAGAGATTAAGAAAACAATTGACCTTATTCAAAAGAACAAAAGTTATCTTGAAAGGCAAGATTGTCACCCTATTATGCACTTCTTCTTGCTCCTTCAACTTGCTGAAGCCCATATTAAGAATGAGGATCCCGACGCTGCCAGAAATACCTTGGCATTAACAGCCAAGCTTCTCAAAGAATTTTACAACAGTGAAGATAACCACTTCTTTTGCAAGTTATATGTTCTAGAAGCTGTCTCCAAGTTTTCCGATTCTAGCTCTTTTTTAGAAGCAAAATCATTATTACAGAGAAGTGTCTTAACCTACGAGAAGGTATATAGGGGACCAGATAAGCACCGCAATCAATCATTTGCTCATTTGCAGCTCGGGAAATTATTTCATCAGCACCAACAGTACGCCGAAGCAAAGACTCACTATCTCAAAAGCGAAGAAATCTTTGATAAAGTACTGAAAAATAAAAAAG
>CAZXMD010000173.1:0-4095 GCA_964641635.1 uncultured Candidatus Finniella sp.
TAAGCAAAGCGTTGGCGGGTGAGGGGTGAAGCTTTTGATATCCTTTGATCGCTAATTGGTATAACATTAGACTTTACAGACTCAACCACCCCTACAACCCCTTCAGGGCGTTCTCCACCAACTCCTGTTGTTGGCCTGTCAAACCGACGTAGAGAGGAATGCTCAAACAGGATTCAAAATAGGCTTCAGCGCCCGGCAATGTTTTTGTACCGTAGAGTTTCTGGTAATAGGGGTGCCGATAAAGAGGCATGTAGTGAACTTGGGTACCGATGTCCTGGTCCCGCAACGCATTCATAACTTGCGCCCTGGATTTTCCTAATCCTTTAAAATCTATTTTAACAACGTAAAGATGCCAGGCCGTATCCGAAGATGGATTCTTTTTGAGGGGCGAAATATGGGCCACATCCTGAAAAGCAGCATCGTACTTTTCAACCATACTTTTACGATGCGCCTTGAATTGGTCAAGTTTCGTGAGTTGGTTCAATCCCAGGGCACAGTTGATATCACTAATCCTATAGTTATAGCCCAAATCCTGCATTTCATAGTACCAAGGATTGGGCGTGCCTGTTTCATCAAAACCTTGATCCTTATTCTCCCAATCCTCCTTGGTTCGGATCATGCCATGGCCTCTCAAAAGCTTGAGGCGCGTCGCCAATTTCTCAGATTTACACGTCACAGCTCCCCCTTCCCCTGTTGCAATTGTTTTCAACGGGTGAAAAGAAAATGTTGTTAAATCGGAATAGCGGTTAGCCCCAATGGCGTGCTTTTGGCCTTTGGCATCAATATAGTGCGTCCCAATAGCATGGGCCGCATCTTCAACAACAGACAAACGATATTTCTGGGCAACAGCATAGATGGCTTCTAGATCTTCACATTGGCCGTTTAAATGAACATTAATGACCGCTTTAATTTTTGAGGGATCGGAATAACCTGTAACCGCCCGCTCTAACGTTGCCGCCGTCATCAAGCCCGTATCGGGGTCAACGTCTGCAAACACAACGTCAGCGCCGACAAACCGGGCCGCGTTTGCACTCGCAAGGAAGGTTATAGCCGGAACAACGACAACATCACCGGCGCTTACATCCAAAGCAAGCATGGCGAGATGTAAAGCCGTTGTGCCATTCGAACAGGATACAGCAAACGGAGATTGAGTAACTTGACAAAGCTTCTGTTCAAAATCACCAACGTTAGAGCCACCCGTCAACCAATCCCCCTTCAGGACTGCTTCGACAACCCGGATATCGTCTTCGTCTAACGCATGACGACCATAAGGCATAAAATGAGACATGAGCCATTACCTCCAATTGATTTTCATACATAATCTATTTCTCTTCTCACGCCACAATAGAGTTTCCCATGATAAGGAGCAAACAGAAAGTGGTAAAAAAAACTGTCCGGATCCCTTTAAACTTGATGTAGCCAAAAATATCTATGCATGTTCATGAACAAAACTACAAAGGAGGGGTTGTGGTCGTCAAGTCTTTTGTCCGTTTTTTTAGCTGGATCTTTTTATACTCAACTCTTCCCTCGAATTTACCCGCATTTTCTTAAACTTTGAGAATCTTTATGGTTTCATCTAAGGTAATGCTTATGTTATATAGTATATATGACCATTTAAACCTCTATACTCCTGGGTAATTTATCTAGGCAGGAGATATTTTTAGTGAATAATGCCAATCGTAATCTGTTTTTTTGGGTCTTAATCGCTATTGCTTTGTTCGGAATCTTTCAGATTTTACCGGGCTCCTCAACGCGGGCGCCAGCCCCTCCTATTGCTTTTTCTGACTTCATCACAAATGTTACAGACGGAAGAGTGAAAGAAGTGGTGATCCGTGGCAATAGTATCTCCGGTAAAAACAAGGATGAACATCCTTTCACAACCTATGCCCCTCAAGATCCGACCCTCATTCCTAAGCTTATCGATAAAGGGGTTCATGTCAAAGCAGGCCCTCCTGAAGAAGAAATGCCTTCCCTGTTCCACATGTTCTTGTCTTGGCTACCAATTATATTGTTGGTTGCTTTTTCAATCTTTTCTTTGCGTCAACTTCAGTCCGGCGGCAACAAAGCCATGGGATTTGGAAAATCACGCGCACGCTTACGCAGTGAAACCGAAACAAAGGTTACCTTTGAAGACGTTGCCGGCATTGATGAAGCTAAACAAGACCTCGAAGAAATTGTTGATTTCTTGCGGGATCCGCAAAAATTCCAAAGATTGGGGGGTAAAATTCCCCGAGGCGTTCTCCTTGTTGGACCTCCTGGAACGGGTAAAACACTCTTGGCCCGCGCCATTGCTGGAGAAGCCAATGTACCCTTCTTCAGCATTTCAGGGTCAGACTTTGTTGAAATGTTTGTGGGTGTGGGAGCAAGCCGCGTTCGCGATATGTTTGAACAAGCCAAGAAAAATGCGCCTTGCATCATTTTTATTGACGAAATTGATGCCGTCGGACGCCATAGAGGCGCTGGCCTTGGGGGCGGGAATGATGAGCGCGAGCAAACCCTCAATCAATTATTGGTTGAAATGGATGGCTTTGAAGAAAATGAAGGCGTTATTCTGGTTGCCGCAACGAACCGGCCTGACGTTTTAGACCCTGCCCTCTTGCGCCCAGGTCGATTTGACCGTCAAATTGTTGTCCCCAATCCAGACATCTCAGGACGGGAAAAAATTTTACTGGTGCACATGCGTAAAGTTCCTCTCTCCCCCGATGTGGATGTTAAAGTGATCGCCAGAGGAACGCCGGGTTTCTCTGGCGCAGATTTAGCCAATCTGGTAAATGAGGCAGCTCTCTTGGCAGCGCGGCGTGGAAAGCTGGCTGTTGGCATGCATGAGTTTGAACAGGCCAAAGATAAAGTCATGATGGGCGCTGAACGCCGATCCCTCGTCATGACAGAAGATGAAAAGCGCCTAACGGCTTACCACGAATCCGGACATGCCATTATTGCCTACTACACACCTGATTCAGACCCCATCCATAAGGCAACTATTATCCCCCGCGGCCGCGCCTTGGGCATGGTGATGCGTCTGCCGGAAGGTGACAGAATTTCCATGTCCCGCAGTAAATTATTGGCCGACTTAAAAGTCTCCATGGGCGGGCGTCTCGCCGAAGAAATGATTTTTGGTTATGATAAAGTAACAACAGGCGCTTCTTCCGACATTCGAATGGCGACAGAAATTGCCCGTCGCATGGTAACAGAATGGGGCTTAAGCGACAAACTTGGGTTCCAAATGTACGGTGAGCGCCAACAGGAAGTTTTCCTTGGCCATTCCGTTGCCCAAAACAAACCTCTTTCTGAGGCAACTGCTCAAATCGTGGATGAAGAAGTTCGAAAAATACTGGATACATGCTACGAAGAAACCCAGAAACTCTTGAAGAAAAAACTACCAAAACTTCATCTCTTGGCTAAAACTTTGCTAGAGTTTGAAACTTTAAGTGGAGATGAAATTAAAGCATTATTGGAAAAAGGAGCCGCTCCAGCGCAAGATCCTATTTCCGGCAATATGCGCAACAAAAAGCCACGCTCGAGAATTCCTGCTACGGAATCTATTTAAAAACGTATGACGAGAACTGAGAATAAAAGACCATGAATGAAGCCCGTCAATTTTTTGGAACCGATGGTGTTCGCGGACAAGCCAATGTTTGGCCTATGACGCCCGACCTTATTATGAAGCTTGCCATGGCGACAGCTCTCAAATTTACCAGAGGAGAGCATCGCCATAGCGTTGTGATTGGTAAAGATACCCGTCAGTCCGGTTATATGGTTGAGTCCGCCCTCACGGCTGGATTTGTATCTATGGGGATGGATGTGGTATTGCTGGGCCCCCTGCCAACACCTGCCGTCGCCATGTTAACCCGCTCTTTGCGTGCTGATTTAGGCGTCGTTATTTCTGCTTCACATAATCCATATATGGATAATGGCATTAAGTTTTTTGGGCCTGATGGCTTTAAGCTATCTGACACTGAAGAGACAGAAATTGAAGCCCTCGTTACCCAAAATATTGATCTTTCCAGAAAGCATAAAAATGTGCCTCTGGCTCATTCCACCATTACCCAAGCCGGACTTCATCCATTTTTTGATAACCTCGTAGCCGAAGGATGG
>CAZXMD010000174.1:0-4057 GCA_964641635.1 uncultured Candidatus Finniella sp.
AGATATAAGACCAATAGGGTAGGAGCATAAGCAATAAGTGATGTTATAGAAAGTCATAATGATTGGCCCATAGGTTTGTGGGAGGCCTAAATTCTTGTGAGCACTCAAGACAATGAATGTTTCGCTCACCCGGGCCAGCATAAAAATGGCCACAACAATCATGAGGCTCCAGAACTCTTTTCCCAAGCGAGGAAAATCTTTCCAGTGAATGGGGTGCCGTTCCGTGTGTTTGTCTATTTTAATATCTGTTGCGTAATGGGCGTGTTTTGGCTCTTTGACGGCAAAATATAAGATTGTAAGAGCAATGGTTGCAGGAATGGTAGCAAGCATGAAAACCAAGCGGAAGTTGTTATTTGAGAAGAACATAATCGCAATGGCAATTAACGTACCTAAAAAAGATCCAATAATACCGAGGCTTCGTTGCAGGCCATAGCAGGCCCCCCGATGGTTGGCAGGGGCAACGTCTCCCACTAGAGCATCACGGGGTGTGCCTTGCATTCCGTTTCCTACCCGTTCGATAATTCGTGATGTAAAAATTGCCCCATAGCCCGAGGACATTCCGAGAAGGGGTTTACTGATGACTGTTAAAGCATACCCAATCAACATAATATTTTTGCGTCTTTTGAAATAGTCACTTAAAATGCCGGAAAATAACTTTATGAGAAATGAAGTTGCCTCAATCGCGCCTTCTAATAGCCCAATCCAAACGGCTGAAACACTCATGACGGTACTTAAATAAAGAGCGTTCAGGCTATAAACCATAATTACGGATATGTTGATGAAAAGCATTGAGGCGCCCAAAGCCCATATGGTGGGAGGGATAATTTGGGGAGAAAAAAGAGAAGAGAAAACTTGGGATATATTTAAAGAAGGAAAAAATAGCGAAGAACGCTTAAATGGCCTGTGGGTTAAGGACATCGAATCACCGCTTTTGCCATAACATCTATCCCTACATAGCTATACCTTAAGTACTAGCAAAGTGGTCACAGGAGGGTGCACACTTTCAAAAACTCATAAGTCCATGATTGTTTTTATTTTTTAAGCACCCCTTATGTTGCTTAAGTGAAACTTACCCTATGCTAACTTTTTACGCAACAGTTTTATGCGGTTTAGCTCTTTTTTTTGGCATAATGAATACGAGAAAAATGAGGGCAATGACTGCAACTATGAGAGAAAACAAATAGGCTGCGCTTGAATCAAAGACTTGAGCAACTATCCCCCCGCAGGTGTTAGCCAAAAAGGCGGACCCTCCCCAAATAAGGTAGTAAATGCTTAAGGCCGTTCCCCGAAGGTCGTCAGGGGAATTATCGGCAACAAGAGCCAGGAACATGCTTTGGTGAATGCCCATTTGAAAACCCCATATGGCAATGCCCACAAATACGGTTGTCAGATTTGTTGCTGTTGCTAGGATTAAGTCCGAGATAATTAAGATAATGAAACCAAGAGCCAAAAGATGGTAGCGACTCATGCGATCGGAGAGCATTCCAACAGGAAAAGAAGAGAGGGAGTGTGTAGCATTAAAAAGAAGGAAAATAATGGGCGCATCGGCCTCTAGCAAACCAAAACTGAGGTGGGCGTGTAAAACCATGAAAGGCTCACCCACTTGAGCAATCATAAAAATAGCAACAACACCCATCAGCATCCAAAAACGACGCCCTAGCCGGGGGAGATCTGCCCAGTGAATAGGATGGCGGGGTTGGTGATCTTTTGGATGTAGGTTTTTTTTTGGTTCTTTAATGAACAGTAGGACAATCAAAACAGCAACAATGGCCGGAACGGTGGCAAGCCAGAAAAGTTGCTGATAATCATTGTTACTTTTGTGCATAAAAAGCCATGCGACCAAGGCGCCAACAAAGGATCCGGCAATTCCCAACCCTACCCGCAAGCCATAACAGGCTCCTCGGCTCTTGGCAGGCGCAATATCGCCGACCAAAGCATCACGCGGCGTAGCCTGAAGTCCGTTCCCGATGCGCGCAATGACGCGATAAACGAAAACACCGCCAAAAGTAGCCCATAAAGCAATAATGGGGTTACTGAGCGCGATAAGGATGTAGCCAATTGTTACAAACGCTTTTCGACGACGCAAATAGTCGCTGATAACGCCGGCAAATGTTTTAATGGCAAAGGACAGACCCTCAATAAGTCCCTCCAGGAAGCCGATCCACCCGATATCGACGCCGACAACGACTTTTAGGTACACGGCAGCAATGGAGCGTACCATGACAGAAGATGTATTGATGAAGAACACGCCCCAGCCGATACCCCAAATTTGCTTGGGAATAGAAAAAAATGTCGATTGATGGGACGGCGAATTAGGCATCAATATTCCAAAAGCTCTATATTATAATTGAGATATACCAGCAGTTAACCTGGCGTCAAATAAGTTAAAAAAGAGGTCACGTTGGGTCAAACACTTTATTATTGTCAGAGGATCTATCAGGGGAATTGCCTTTAGCATCGCAAAATCCTTTAACGATATATAAATTTTCATAGTGTTGTCATGGACTTTCTTATAAAACGGACATTGGCGCAATTATGCCTTGCTTGTCAAGTGTTGTGTCCAGGTTTTTGGAAGAGTTTGTGAGCAGCTTGTTTCTTGGGTGTTATTTTATGAATAGCCAATCAAGAAAAGTGTTCGTCAAGATCAATCAAGAACCAATTTAGAATGTTACACATCATTATTATAAGAGCCTGTCTTCATAGTTGGTATGCCATAACCTTTCTCCTCTTCTCTGCGTTTTCCCCATGAAGGCGGCGGTCTTCCGTATCTTTTTTGCGAAAACGGAAGAAAACCAAAGTTCCTGTACAGCGCTTACGCACTGTGACGTGGATCCTCGCCTTCACGGGGAAGGTAGGGACAGGGGCTATCGTATGTTATATATTCCAACTATAAAGACAGCTTCTAGAACCTAAGCGAAGAATTTTAGGTCAGGATTTGATTTTAAATAGCCTCTAATACAAGGATTGGCGCCTTTCTCCTCCCACAACGCTTTCCGGAAATTTTCACTGACGTGATGCATAAGGTCGATGCACTTATCAAAAGTTTCCCGTGTTGTTGGGATGAGCATTTGCGTTTTTGTTCCTGTTGCTGTGGGGATCTTGGATATTGCGGGGAGTTTGTTCTCATAGGCTACTAAATTTTCATAAATTCCCAAAGCATGCCCTTCGGATGTATCATTGGCATAGATAATCAGGTTTAAAGTATCATGATTACTACAAAATAAAAGCACTAGTTCCAAAAGTTTTATCTGAAATTGAATAAGAATCATTGCATAAAGCGTCTCATCCTGTTGAACAAAGTCGCTTAATCCTTCAGCGATAATATCGGGAAAGTGGCAAACAATAGACCTCGCCTCTAATTCATGTTCGTCCTCATTATCATGGAGTTCCAGGACAAGCTCACAATCCAAGCGATGAAAAGGGTCAGATGCTACCAGAACATACTGGGAAGGGCTTCTCATTCTGATTTCAGATATAAACCCTGTATTTTGCCTTACTTTTTGAGAGGGCTTTTCTTTTTGAACAGGGGGCGGGTTGGAAACCACAAGCTTTAAGTGAGAAGTTTTTTTCTGCTTACATTTTGGGTCGTCAAAAGGCTCTGGCATGGCATCCTTCCTCTTTTATTAACATTTGATATATATATCATTTAAATTGATGTATGTAAACATGTGAAATATATATATGTCAATGCCAGGTTTGAGGTTTGAGGCTATCAACGGAGGGTTAATCCTGCCTCATTGGTTTTTTTCAGGATGAAACTGAAGAGCCTATAAATTAAGTTGCAAATAATTCGAAAATTTATTTACAATCCAAATTATACTAAACAACTATGGGTCGCTTCCGTATCCGGCCCTTTTTCTAGGGGGCAAAAATTAAGGAAATAGTATATGGTTTGCTGTGCGTATAGACGCAATAAACGGATGCATCTTGATAAAAGATGGGTGTTATGGCATATATCTCTTATCTAAAATTAAAAAAGATTCAATTTTATGAATAAAAAAAATATAGTAAATTAGTTTGAAAAATGTACAATTTATGATAGATTGTAATAATTATG
>CAZXMD010000175.1:0-4044 GCA_964641635.1 uncultured Candidatus Finniella sp.
AGCCTGGAACAAGTTGATCTCAGATCCAGAAGTGATTGTTCTGGATACGCGTAATGATTATGAATATGAAATTGGGACCTTTAAGGGCGCTATCAACCCGAATACGGAAACTTTCCGGCAGTTTCCGGACTTTGTGAAGCAAAACCTTGATCCCGCAAAACACAAGAAGGTAGCCATGTTTTGCACCGGGGGCATTCGCTGTGAAAAGGCGTCATCTTATATGATGGAGCAAGGCTTTGAGGAAGTTTATCACCTTCAGGGTGGGATTTTAAAATACCTGGAAAATGTGAAACCCGAAGAAAGCTTGTGGGATGGGGAATGCTTTGTCTTTGACAACCGGGTTGCGGTAAAACATGGCCTTGAAGAAGGGGACTTTGATCAATGCTTTGGGTGTCGTCTTCCCCTATCAGCGGCAGATAAGGAATCCCCGAAATATGTGGCAGGCGTTACGTGTCCGCATTGTTTTGATACGGCTTCCGTTAAAAAATTTCGACGCGCAGCCGAGCGTCATCGTCAAATGGTGATTGCCAAAGAGCGGAACCAGAAACACATTGGGCGGTGATGAATGGGGGGATTTCCCTTCACTCCCCAAATGCCGCGATTCCGGTTTGGGCGCGGCCGAGGATGAGGGCGTGGATATCGTGGGTGCCTTCGTAAGTGTTTACGGCTTCCAGGTTCATGACATGACGGATGACGTGGTATTCGTCCACAATACCGTTTCCGCCATGCATATCCCTGGCGGTCCGGGCAATATCGAGCGCCTTGCCACAGGAATTGCGCTTAATGAGGGAAATGGCCTCAGACGCCATATGTCCTTGATCTTTCAACCGTCCAACGCGCAAGGCCGCCTGAAGGGCCAGAGCGATTTCTGTTTGCATATTCGCAAGTTTTACCTGAATGAGTTGGTTTGCTGCTAAGGGTCGGCCAAACTGCTTGCGGTCGAGGGTATATTGACGGGCGGCATGCCAGCAGAACTCAGCTGCTCCTAAAGCACCCCAGGCAATGCCGTAGCGCGCATTATTCAAACACCCAAACGGCCCTTTGAGCCCGCTGATGTCGGGAAAGAGGTGATCCTCAGGAACGAAGGCGTCTTCCAGCATGATCATGCCAGTGAGAGAAGCACGCAAACTAAATTTTCCCTCAATTTTAGGGGTCGTGACCCCTTTTGTGCCTTTTGTCACCACAAAGCCACGGATGACGCCATCATCCGTTTTCGCCCAGACAATCATGACATCCGCAATGGGGGAGTTTGTGATCCATGTTTTCGTACCATTCAGGAGATAGCCGCCGTCCACTTTTTTGGCATGGGTGCGCAAACTGGCAGGATCCGAACCTGCGTCCGGTTCCGTTAAGCCAAAACATCCCACAAGGTCGCCGGTGAGAAGCCCCGGCAAGTATTTTTGACGTACACTATCGGTCCCGTAGGCAGCAACCGGGTAAATGGTCAAGGATGACTGAACGCTCATGACGGAGCGGTAGCTGGAATCCACCCGCTCAACTTCACGGGCAATCAAACCATAACCAACATATCCCGCACCGGAACCCCCCAAATCTTGCGGCAAAGTTGCGCCTAAAAATCCCATTTGACCCATTTCGGTTAAAATATCGCGGTCAAAATGCTCATGGCGATTGGCCTCCAAAATGCGTGGCATGAGCTTTTCCTGGCAATAAGCATGGGCTGTGTCACGAATCAGCCGTTCCTGGGGTTCTAATTGTTCTTCTAAAAGAAGAGGGTCTTCCCAGGAGAAAGAGGAAGCTTTAGACATCAAATTTAATTCCTTGTGCAAGGGGTAATTCTTTAGAGTAGTTGATGGTGTTTGTGGCACGCCGCATGTAATTCTTCCAAGAATCTGAGCCTGATTCCCGGCCCCCGCCGGTCTCTTTATTACCGCCAAAGGCACCCCCAATTTCAGCGCCACTGGGGCCTATGTTCACGTTGGCAATGCCGCAATCACTCCCTCGAGCGGAAAGGAAAGTTTCCGCTTCACGGATATCGCTGGTAAAGATACATGAAGATAAGCCTTGAGCAACATCATTATGGAGTGCGAGAGCGGTCTCAAAATCCTTGTATTTCATGGCATATAAAATAGGGGCGAATGTTTCGGTTTGAACTACGGGAGTCTGCCCCGGCATTTCAATGAGGGCGGGACGCACGTAATAACTTTCAGGGTATGTTTCTTCTAGCACTCGTTCCCCTCCAAAAACCACGCCGCCTTGTTTCTGGGCCTGGGTTAGGGTTTCCTGCATAACCTGGTAAGATTTCTCATCAATTAAGGGGCCCACAAGTGTTTCTTTTTCTAAAGGATTTCCAATGGATAAGGATTGGTAGCGTTTTTTCAGATCACTCACGAGCGCATCATAGACTGATTCATGAATAAAGGCGCGGCGTAAGGTTGTGCACCGCTGGCCAGCGGTTCCAACAGCGCTAAACAGGATAGCGTTAGCCGCGAGTTTTAAGTCAGCGGTGGGCGTCACAATCATGCCATTGTTTCCCCCCAATTCCAGCAGGCACTGGCCAAACCGCATCGCGACTTTCGGGGCAACCTGTTGGCCCATGCGCGTACTTCCCGTTGCGCTAATGAGGGGGATGTTTGGACTGTTGACCAAAGCTTCTCCAAGTTTTTGATCCCCAATGAGAAGGTGTTGAAGCGCCCCTGGTACGGCTCCATAGCGGGTGATGGCTTGATTCAACAAGTTTTGGCAGGCCAGGGCGGTGAGGGGGGTTTTCTCGGAAGGCTTCCACACCAGTGTGTTCCCACAAATAAGGGAAAGGCAAGCGTTCCAGGCCCAAACGGCGACAGGGAAATTAAAAGGGGTGATCAGGCCAATGACGCCCAACGGGTGCCACGTTTCCATCATACGATGACCGGGTCGTTCAGAGGCAATTGTTAAGCCATAAAGCTGACGGGATAACCCGACAGCAAAGTCACACATATCAATCATTTCCTGGACTTCACCACGTCCTTCTTCCAGAATCTTGCCGCATTCTAAAGTGACCAGCTGCGCCAGTTCTTCCTTGTGGGCGCGTAATTCTTCTCCAAAAAGGCGAACCAGTTCGCCGCGTTTGGGGGCGGGAACAAGGCGCCATTCGAGAAAAGCAGCATGGGCGCTTTTAAGAATACCTTCAACATCTGTTAAGGGGGTTTCTCTAATTCTGCCTAATTCTTTACCGTCAACAGGGGAGCGGACATGAAGTGTTCCACCTGTTAAATAATGTTGACCAATGTTTAATTTTGAGAAAATCTGTTGGTAGGACATAGTTTTCCCTTTTAAGATAAAGCTACTCCCTTAATCGTAGGCGTAAAATTTCAGGATTGGCAAGAGGAAGCTGTTTTCAGATTTAGAAATTCTCTCCTTTTAAAGGGTGTGATTTTTCTAAAATCAAGCTTAACACACCTACAAAAAGAGTGGTAAGTTACAGCGTTGGGGTAAGAGAATGCCTGACCGAAACGTGAATAGCAATTCAGGAGATGAGATCTTGGTGAAAAAAATTGGTGTCTTAACAAGTGGTGGGGATTGTGCGGGTTTGAATGCGGCAATCCGGGCCATTACCTACCGGGCAATTCAAACCTATGGTTGGCGTGTTATGGGAATTCATAATGGAACCACAGGGCTTATTGTGCGACCTCTTGCGTATGAAGAGCTTAGCCTTGAATCTTGCAGCAGTATGATGATGCGTAGTGGCGGCACCATGCTGGGCAGTACGAACAAAAATGATCCGTTTAACTTTCCCGATGGGCAAGGAAACCGGATTGATCGCTCCGAAGACTTTATTGTGGGGTATCGAGAACTGGGCTTGGATGCTCTTGTCGGCATTGGAGGTGACGGCAGTATGCGCATTTTGCGCCATCTGGCCCAACGGGGGGGATTGAATCTCGTCACTATCCCCAAGACAATCGATAATGATTTAGGCCATACGGAAAGCGCTATTGGTTACACCACAGCAGTTGAGGTGGCGACAGAAGCTTTGGACCGGCTTCAACCCACAGCCGCAAGCCATCAGCGAGTGATGATTTTAGAGGTCATGGGGCGAGATGCGGGTCA
>CAZXMD010000176.1:0-4010 GCA_964641635.1 uncultured Candidatus Finniella sp.
TCGGGAACATCATGAATCGTGAATTGATGCAACAAAAATATGATTGTCGGAAAAATATTTCCTTGTAATTGAAAGACTTTGCTCAAGTAATATTTTGGCTTTTTCGTAGTCCCCTAATAATTTATAAACCGTTCCTAAATGACGAAGGACCCAGGCAACACCCACATAATCTTCGGATTGCTTTTTGTAAATCACAAGGCTTTGTTCAAGAAATAGCCTAGCTTTTTGGTAATCCCCTAAAATCATATGAATATTTCCTAAGTGTGCCAAGGTCCAGGCGTGTCCGATATGTTTTTCAGAATGCTTTTCATAAAGCAGGAGACTCTGTTCCAGCAAAAGCTTAGCTTTTTGGTAATTCCCCAAATCTCTATAAACGGTACCTAAATATCCCAAAGCTTTAGAACTTCGAATGTCATTAGGATTTCTTTTATAAATCAGGAGGCTTTGTTCAAGTAAGCTTTTGGCTTTTTCATAATCACCTTGTGCTCTGTAAAAATTTCCCAGATATGTTAAAATACGGGCAACCTTCAGGTGGTTCTCACCGTTATGCTGAATCAGCCTCGTAAGATTCTCTTCAAGGAGATGTTTTGCATTGTGATTGTGTCTCAGATAATAATAAAGACACCCGAGGGCGCCCCCGATAGAACTTTTCATCGTCTCAGTTATGAGATTATCGTGATTCAAAAATGTTTCACAGTGAGCAACAAGGAGTTTCATCCTTGAAAAGTCCTCTTGATCGATCGCATCGACGATATAATCCTCTAGTGTGTTTGCAATTGAATGTAATAAAGGGCTGCTGCTTGATAAAGTCAGCGCATTTGTGAGGTACCCTAAGTTTATCTCTTGAGTGTTTCTGTGAATGGAAATGGCTGGAATCAAGTTTGAAAGAGACTCGCTTGTAATAAGGGAGTATTTTTTCAGATGATAAATAAAATTATCGACAACAGCATCACCTTTATGGCGAGATAACAAGGCTCTGGGTATATTTTGAGAATTTAGCAAACTCATCAACAACAAAAGGTCACCAAAATCTTTGTGAGTATCAATCAGCTGCTTTAGGGATAGCGTGATAATTCTATAGCGTGTTTTTGTATAGTCACTTGCTTCTTGAACAACATTGGCCTGTATGCTTTCAAAATCCTTACTATTTTCCTTCAAGTGTTCTAAATATTTTATATAAGGTGTGTGTGTCGATTTTAAATAATAAGCTGCAATTGAGACATCCAAAGGGAATGGAGGAATATCATTCAAGAAATTATTTGCTTGCTCCTCTTGTGATGGCGTAAATTGAGTTGCATCTTCATTCGTCATAATTTTGATAAAGAGGTTTAACTTTTCCTGAGAGGATAATTCTCCGATTTGAATGAAATTATGGATGAGGTTATTGTTTTTTGTATTGCTATCACTGGTTGTAACAATAATTTTTCCTTTCCCCCAAACAGTTGAATCACAGGGGAAATATTTCTGGATATCTGTAAATTTTTCCAGGTTGTCATATATTAAAAGCCAGTTAGATGTATTTTTTAATTTTTCTTTTACAAAGAGAAGTATTTTCCCATCTCTTTCTATTTTGTTTTTTATGTTCTGCAACCCCACAAGGATTTTCTCTTCTTCTTCTGATTTGCAGAGTGCGTAAGCAAGGCCTTCAAAGGAATTTCTCAAATTTTCCCGTGTTGCTGCGTTAAGTTCCCAAACAACATTTACATTCTGTGTAAGGGCGTATTTCCGGGCTATTGTTGTTTTACCAGCACCACCAATCCCAACAAGAGCAACGGCTTGAATCCCTTCATTTCCTTTCAAACTTTCCTCTAACTTAGAAATTATATTAGGTCTATTAAGAAAGGTATTTTCAGTGGGTATAACCAGATCAGATCGGACTGAGGGGGCCAATTTCACATCTGTCTGATTGATGGAGCTAATTTTGTGTTGCTTAACTATGAAGAGCCCTAGGCTTATAGAAATGAGGGTGACGGCACTTATTGTTGCAGCCCAGATTTTTCTATTTTTTAAAATTCCCCCTTTTTGTTCATTATTTTTGGAGCTTGGCTCCGTTGGTAACAAATGGCTCTGTAAAATATTTGTGGGAGTTTCAAGATTTTTCATGAATTCTGTAACGATTTTATCAAGAGTAATGTCTGGCACTATTTTTCTTAAAACATTCAGGAATAGGGAAAAATAATCCTGCTCCTCTTCAAAGTCAATAAAACCAAGATCGATAAGGCGTTGTGAAATGCCTGTGTTATTTTTATCCGGAAAAAGAAGAGTCAGAGAGGAGCAATTTTGAGCAATCTTTTGGACCAGCTGAGAGATTTCAGAGGATTGTGTTTCTTTATCCGACTGAAATTTCTCAATAAACCTCTGAGGCATCTTGTAAATGATGTGAGCCATAGGAGGGTATTTTTCGTGCAATAGGGAATGAGTAATGGACTTTTCCTGGTTTGTTTTATGGAGAGCCGTTTGAATGCCACATAAATTAAGGTGATTTTTCAGCGTAGAGAGAAAATTCTCAGGAATCCCTTGTTCATGTTCGAAAACTATTGAGCAAACAAGAGATTTGTTTTGTGTAAGCCTTGAGACTTCCCGTAATAATTTTTTGAAGGCCGTTTGAATTAGGAGATTTCGATAATGTTTATGAATCCAGGGAGTGTGTCCTGCTTTTTCTACAAAATCTATAATGCCTTCCCGTGAATTGGCATCCATTTTTCGCATGATGTTCGCCGTATGCGTTTCAACCGTTCTGGTAGAGATGGATAGAAGGGAAGCAATCTTACCCGCCCCCCTCATGTGAATAATGGACGTGATAACATCAATTTCCCGATGAGTAAATTTTATACCATTTATTGTGGTTAATTGCTCATCGTAGGAATGAAAAGGAATATGATTCCCATGATTTTCCATCGCATTTCCTTAATTTTTGGAAAGGGCAGCAAAAGAGGGCATCATAAGCCTCTTCTTACAGGAGGTCAAATACTCCAGCATCCTTCGTTTCTCATGACTATTCCTATGCTTTTCTTAAACACCCGTCAAGATCTTGCTGTAGTCGGCTAAATGCGTGAAAGGTCACGAATAGGTAAGCCAGATTTTATCAACAACTATACCTTCTGGCTCTTATTGTGATCATTCAAATTCACTCTACGTAATGTGTACTTAAGTACGTTACCTACGCTTATTTTCCGGATAATCTAGCATGATTTTCTCAAGTATTTCTTGGTTACGGTGAATCAACGCCTATAAACCAATGGAGATTATGATGACTTCTCAGATAAAAAAGATTTTTTTAAAAGATATCGGCTCTTCCAGAACCAAGATGCGCCTCGTAAAGACGGGATGCGTTATATTGTTGATGAGCCTTGCTTTTGTGGAAGATGTTCATGCCTCACAAAGGAGGCATATTACTGAAAATGACTTATTTGATGTGATTCATTCAAATTTTCAGGGGTCGTACAGAGAGACTCGACAGGAGATGAAAGTTCAGCAGGCATTACGTGAGCAAGAAATCGAGTCTCAACAAGCTCGTAAGGTTATTAATGGTGTTATCGCTATGTACCGTCAGGATGTAACGCTTGATAACATTACTCCCTATAACTTAAAAATAGGGGAACCCGCTACTAAACTTAATGCTTCTTACACACATGCTACCCGAACTTTTAATTTTCCTCATATTCTACAAAATGTACAGAAAATAATTTATACAGCTAAGGATCAAGGGATCGTTAGTCATGAGGCAGGCCATATGGTTTTAAACGATCTTTGTACCCTAATTCACACTCCTCATACAGGAGCTTTTCATGAGGCGTTTGCTGATTTAACATCGCATTTTTATAATTTTTATAATCCAGAAACTCGGCAACGATTCTTGGTACGTTTAAACTGGGGGCAGGGATGCGTAGGCGATAGTGATTTTACGTGCATACGCGATAGTTACCAACCTTTGACGTTGAGCCATGTTAATCAAGATCAGGCATTGTGTGAAGTTCATGATTTTTCAAAGACCTTTAGTAGTGCGGTTT
>CAZXMD010000177.1:0-3916 GCA_964641635.1 uncultured Candidatus Finniella sp.
AGCAGGCTACAAAGTGGCTCCAAAAATTCTTTGGGAATTGGGCGCAGAAATCATTCCTATTGGTATTGCTCCTGACGGAACCAATATTAATGACCATTGTGGCGCGACATACTTAAATCCCTTACAAGAAGCTGTTTTAGCCCATAATGCTGACTTGGGCATCGCACTTGATGGTGATGCAGACCGCTTGATGATGGTCGACGAAACCGGCGCTACGATTGACGGTGATCAACTTCTTGCTCTCATTGCCACATCTTGGGCAGAAGATGGAGATTTGCGGGGAGAAGGAATTGTTGCAACCCATATGTCTAACCTGGGGCTTGAACGATATCTGGAAAGCAAGAACTTAAAACACATCCGTACAGCCGTTGGTGACCGCTATGTTTTAGAAGCGATGCGCAACCATGGGTGTAATGTTGGAGGAGAACAATCCGGGCATATTATCTTGCGCGACTATACAACCACGGGCGATGGCATTATTGCTGCCTTGCAAACGTTAAGCGTTCTTGTACAAAAACAATTAAAGGCAAGTCAGTTAGGGCAAATTTTCGCCCCTGTCCCTCAAATTCTTAAAAGCATTCGAACATCAAACTTTGCACCTTTAAAGGATGGGCGTGTCCGCAAAATTATTGAAGATGCAGAACGTACCTTGATTAAAGAACGGGGTCGGCTTTTAATTCGCCAATCAGGAACCGAGCCTCTCATCCGGATCATGGCGCAAGGGGATAATGAACAGACGTTGACAAGCCTCGTCCATAATATTGCTGAAACCATAGAAATTGCTGGCAAGAGCGCCGCAGCATAAAAATAATAAGGAAAGGAAATAAAAAAAATGACTGAAGATAAAAACTCAAATCTCCCAAGGGAAGAAGATTCAGAAGACGGTGATTTTGATACCTTTATGGAGGCTATTGATAATATGGATCCTGAAGAAGCCCGGATCATGTTCCAAAATATTATCGCTGCTATGGAAGAAGATGGAGAACCAGTTCCCTTCCCCATGCGCCTTTTGACATCTGATGTCCTTTTTGGCTTAACACAAACACCTGTTGGGCTTGCCTATGGCATCGGGGGGCTCGGCCAATTGATGCTGACTGGATTTATAGGCCAGGAAGACATTGAAGAATTGGGTGATGCCGAAACAGTGCTTCAAACCATCATGGATGATTTTGAAGAGAACATCTCTACCGTCACCACGGTTCGGGATGACGAGGCCATCGGCGGCATGATTAAAAGTGCTTTAGATGGAACATATACTGTTATGGATGATATTTTTGAGGCAATGGAAGCAACAGATCTCCAGCGCACTGTGTGGCAAGAGCTCACGAAGATCCCTTATGGAACGACCATCTCTTATGAAGAGCTTGCTTTGCGTATTGGCAACCCAAAAGCGGTCCGTGCGATTGCAACAGCGGTCGGCGAAAACCCCCTTTCTATCGCGATTCCTTGCCATCGCATTATCCGAAAGAATGGAGAGGTTGGAGAATATCATTGGGGATCAGACATTAAGGAAAAACTCCTTGCCTATGAACAAGCCAACAAATAAACCAGAAACACCCTGTTTTAGCTCTGGGCCTGCGCGCAAACATCCTGGTTGGGCTTTATCCGACTTAACCAATGCTCTCTTAGGTCGGGGACATCGGCTTGCTCCTGCACAAGCCAAACTTAAAGAAGTGATTACCCTCACGGGTCAAATTTTAGGGATTCCCGAAGATTATCGCATTGCCATTATGCCAGGATCTGCAACAGGAGCTTTGGAATCCGCCTTATGGAATTTTCTTGGCGCCCGAGGTGTTGATGTTTTTGCGTGGGACTTATTTGGCGCCCTTTGGGCGACTGATATTGTCGATCAACTCAAAATTAAGGATACCCGGGTTTTTTCCACCCCCTTTGGTCAACTCCCCGACTTATCAGCGCATACTTCGGATCGGGACGTTGTGTTTACTTGGAATGGCACCACTTCGGGAGTTTGTGTCCCAAATCTGTACTGGATTTCTGACAACCGTCAAGGATTGTCCATTTGTGATGCAACTTCTGCTGCATTCTGTGTGCCTCTTGATTGGTCAAAGCTGGATGTTGTTACCTTTTCGTGGCAAAAAGGTCTGGGAGGTGAAGGCGCTCACGGCATGTTGGTTTTAGGGCCACGGGCAATTGACCGCTTAACGACTTATACCCCTCCTTGGCCAATACCCCGTATTTTCCGCCTCACAAAAAATTTTCAATTAATAGAGGAAATCTTTCAAGGCGGCACGATTAATACCCCATCCATGCTTTGTGTTGAAGACTGTTTGGGGGCCCTGCACTGGGCAAAAAAACTTGGGTTACCAACTTTGCATCAGCGTTGCCAAAATAACGCAAATGCCATAACCCGATGGGTAGACCGTACCCCTTGGATTGGCTACCTTGCGAAAGATCCGAAGGCCATTTCCCCAACTTCTGTTTGCTTAGAGTTTTTAGATGAGTCAGGGCAACCCCTTCCCGAAGTCCCTCACCGAGATCTGATTCAATCCATAGAGTCTCTTCTTGCCAAAGAAGCGGCTGCCTATGACATCCGCAATCATCGATATTCCCCCCCTTCTTTGCGCATCTGGGCAGGCCCTACCGTTGAGGTGACCGACCTCGAAGCCCTTTTCCCTTGGATAGAGTGGGCATATGAGCAAAATCATCCGCTCATAAAAACCTAATCTGGTTAAAACTTCTTAGCGATACCCAACCAAACTTTAGGAGCAACCGTATTTCTCACTTCTCCAGTTGCAGGATTGGTCGTCTTGTAATATTTTTTATTCGCCGTAGTTGCGGATAGATTAATAAAAATCGATATGCCCCCCAAATTCTCTGGCAATAGGTACTTTAGTCCGGCACTGAAGGTTGCATAATTAAGTACCGTGTAATTCCTGGCATACCTATATCCATAAAGAAGCCTTAATTTTAAATTATCACTAATGAAAGAAAGTGGTATCTTGGCGCTGGCTTCAGCATACCAAGAGCCTTTTGAATTCCCATTCGGCTTAAGGGGAACAGGATAAGTTGGGGCAAAGTTCTGGTTTAACCCGCTTCGATCCGAAATGGAATACGCAAAAAATACGTAAAGAAACTTATACTTAAACCCAGGGATGATCTCTAAATAATCAAACTTATCTTTCAGGGGAAGAGATGCACGAGCCCCTGGGTACCTCGTATCATAAAGCTCCAGCATAATAGAAAGATCATTATTATATTTGTAAATATATCCCCCGTAAAGATCAAACTCCATTCCTGATCCATTGGGGGCTGTCGCAATGCTATCGACATTGGATCCCCATACCCCTGCATAAACTCCCTCATCCTTTTTCTGGCTTAAAGTGAATCCGCCTTGTACCGCCGGCCCCCCAAAGGTTTGTGTTTGACCCCGGGATATATAATCTGAGACAAAAGCGAGACTCCCTGAAAAATCAACCCACTTATTAGCAGGATTCTCTTGTTTTTCCTCAAAAGAAGTATGCTCACCACTACCCACATCATCAGCTCTACGCTCACGATCAAAGCCGGCATACACCTGTACCGACATTAAACATAACGCGAAACAAACTATAACCCTTAAATTCATTTTCCCTATCCCCTGCTTTAGATGCCATATAGATAAAATAAACTTTAAATTTATCTAAACTTCAACCTACAAGAAACCATATTCCTTGAACCAATTCAAGCAAAATAGGAAGCAGTACGAAAGAATGCCCCTCGTGAATAAAACACGAGGTGCCTTTAGAATTTTTTAGACCATTCTTCCCTTGAAATCCCCTCAAGTCCTCTTATATATAGACCAACAAAGAACCTTTCATTGTTTTCCAGGAAAGAATCTGATATAGATAGATCAATCTCAACGACTTCAAGGGCAATAAATGAA
The DNA here is from genome assembly GCA_964641635.1 of uncultured Candidatus Finniella sp. Lineage (GTDB taxonomy): Bacteria > Pseudomonadota > Alphaproteobacteria > Paracaedibacterales > VGCI01 > VGCI01. The sequence continues at coordinate 3,884 of CAZXMD010000177.1, forward strand.
CATTAGTTCCCCCCCACGCTTGTTTACCGATTA
>CAZXMD010000178.1:0-3830 GCA_964641635.1 uncultured Candidatus Finniella sp.
TTCTCTGGTGCTGAAGAGAGGAATCGAACCTCCGACCTACTGATTACGAATCAGGAGGCCTGAAATTCTTTAATATGCAGGAATCCACCACAAAGCCTCACATTGCCTGTTGTTTACAGGTGATGGGCATCTCCAAAATCTCTGATCTCACCTCTAAAACACCCTCCCATTCTATCTCATTTGGTGACAATTTGGTGACAATTTTTTCTTTATGTGCTATAAGTAACTGAGTATGGTAAATGCAGGGAGAGTAAAATATGCCAAAACTCACCAAACGTTTTGTAGAATCAATCCAACCCGATCCTGTTGCAACTTTAAAATATTGGGATACAGAGATCAAAGGGTTTGGGGTCGTCGTTTTACCGAGTGGCCGATGCACTTATTGTATTAAATATAGGAATGCAAACCGTATTCAAAAGCGCATTAGAATTGGGGTGCATGGACAGATCACAGCTGAAGAAGCTCGAAATTTAGCCAAAATTCAACTTGGCAAGGTTGCGCATGGAGAAGACCTGGCTGAAACAACAAAACAGGTTCGAAATCTTCCCACTGTTGTTGATCTTGCAAATGATTACCTTGAACGTCATGCCCAAAGGAAAAGGGATAAGAGCTTGAAAGAAGACCATAGGCTCTTAAAAGGGCATATTATCCCGGCTTTAGGATCAATGAAAGTTGCCACCATAGATCGGCGCGCAATTGAAGATCTCCATAAGAAACTTGGGAAATGCCCATATCAAGCTAACCGAGCTATTGCTGTGGTATCCAAAATGTTTGCTCTGGCTGTATCCTGGGGATGGCGTGCAGATAACCCTGTTATAGGTATACAAAAGTACCAGGAAGAAAAACGGGACCGTTGGCTGGATGAGGGGGAACTTCAGCGCCTATGGACAGTCCTTGATAAATATCCTCAACACTTAACGGCTTATATTTTTAAGTTTCTTCTGCTAACGGGCGCGCGCAAAGGTGAGGCAATGCAGGCTACTTGGGATCAATTTAACCTTGAAAAAGGGATTTGGACAAAGCCATCTCATTTAACAAAACAAAAGAAAACAGAGCATCTTCCCTTGTCTGAACAGACTTTAGGTATTCTGCAAGAAATTAAGAAATTGGGTGGCGGTTCTATCTACTTATTTCCGGGTCGAGTGACTGGACAGCCCATTAAAGAGATCAAGACCTTTTGGAGGACAGTCATCAAGGCGGCCAAATTGGAAAATTTGCGCATCCATGATTTACGCCATACCCATGCGTCATACTTGGTTTCCAGTGGCTTAAGCTTGAGCATCGTTGGAAAACTTTTAGGTCACACGCAAGCTTCCACTACACAAAGATATGCTCATTTAGCCGATGCTCCCTTGCGTCAAGCAGCAGAGCTGTTTAGCAGTAAAGTTAGTGAAGCGAAGCTTAGAAAAATGATTTGATCCGCAAAGAAGATTATTCTCATTCAATCTAGGTCATGGCTTTTTATAAATAATAGAACTGAAGCATAAAATGGCTTTGACTTCAGACTTAATTCAGAGTAAAGTTCAGAGTATGATGATTGAAGAAATCCTTAAGCAGCAAGAAGGCAAAACTTAGAGTTTAAGGAAAATGCCAAGCCATTAGAAAAGATATTAAGCACGGTTGTTGCCTTTTCGAATACGGCAGGTGGCCGAATCGTTATTGGCATTGAAGATAAAACCCTAAAAATTATTGGTGTTGAAGATGCGCACAAGCTTGAAGAAAGCATATCAGCAGCAATAAGCGATGCCATCGCCCCGCAAATTGTCCCAAATATTGAAGTATTGAACTGGCATGACATCAATATTCTCCTTGTTGAGATCTTTCCGGGGAGCCAAAGGCCGTACTTTATCAAGTCAAAGGGGGATCAACAGTCAACTTATGTCCGAGTTGGATCGACGAATAGGCTTGCAGATTCGTTTATGATTGAGTCTTTAAGGCGCACACGGTTGCCAACAACGTTTGATGAGGAGGTCATCGCTCACTCTTCATTCAGTGATTTGGATTTTACCTTGGCTTGCGATATTTTTTCTCCTATTAAAAAAATCAATAAAAAGAATCTTCTGACATTAGGGATAACGTCTCAAGATAAAGGGCAAGAAAAAGTAACCTATGGCGGCATGATCCTATTTGGTAAAGACAAAGAGCGTTTTTTACCCGATGCCTGGATTCAAGCGGGCAGATTTAAGGGAACCAACAAAGTTCATATCCTTGATTCACAAAAAATAGCCGTTCCTTTTATAAAATCTATTGATGAAGTCATGAGTTTTATCCGCAAACACTTGAATGTTGCTTTGGTTATAGAGGACATCCAACACGTTGAGGAATGGTCGATACCTCAAGTTGCCATTCGAGAAGCAGTCATGAATGCTATTTTGCACTGTGATTATAGTTTAGGAGGTTCCCCAATTCGTGTCGCGATATTTGATGATCGATTGGAAATTGAAAACCCAGGAATTTTGCCATTTGGGATGACGTTTGAGCATTTTCATATGGGGGTTTCTAAAGTCCGTAACCGGGTTATCGCCCGCATTTTCCAAGAGATAAAATTTATTGAACGTTGGGGAAGCGGAATTGGCCGAATCAAAGAAGCTTGTCATAATTTTGGCCTTCGGGCCCCTTTATTTGAAGAAATTGGCCATCATTTTCGGGTTACCTTGTTTAGGGAGAAAATCTATGACATGCCTGTAATAGGCGTTGAAAAAAATATTATGACCGCTCTCTCTCATAAAAATGGCTTATCAACGCGGGAAATTGCAGATGAGATCGGGTTGTCTACCCGTCAAGTTAGAAAATATCTTATCAGCTTGATTGAAAAAGGAAAAATTATTGAAATTAAGCGTAACTTAAATGATCCTGAAAAAAAATACCTATTAAAAACAAAAGGTTATTAGATCTATCGAGAGAGTTCATTTATATGGGCTCTTCTTCCCAATAAGCATAGTTTGTGACACGCTGGTTTTATGGGTGTCATAATATGTGCCAAAAGGGAAGTCTTACAAAGACTTAAGAGTTATGGGAAGAAATACATTTGGTGGAATGTTTTGTTTCATAGGTAAAACATTTCATACAGATGTTCTAAGATACGATAGGATAAAATGTTTGGGCATATGCGCACTTCTCTGGACGCACCAATTTCTAAAATTCTTGGTCTGATTCCGAACTAATTTAACCATACTAACGAGCCTCGTCTCTTACTTCTCTTATCGCACGGCTGAAAAAGTGTCTAATAGCTTGATCTCGAGCTAGGGCGTCTGTCATCACGATATTTTGAAGCTGATTATCTCGCTGGAATAAGCGAATTGAACCCTCGAAAAAGGCTTGTGAGAAAGCACTGTAAACTACATCGGGTGGGTTATTTCTCAACATGTCTTTGAGGTCTTCATTCTCAAGAATATCTTTGTTTACTTGCTCAAAACGCAAGAAATCTTCTTTGGTAAACTCAGTACCATGACGCTGGTTAAAGTTATCGATAATTTCCGAAAGCGTACGCTCTTCATCTTCCGTATATGGTTTCGCACCAAACTCCTTAATGGCAGAAAGTGGTGTCGTTGAGCCTGCTTGAAGGGACGCGCTTCCTTGCTCTTTCTTTTCCAGCCTAAAGGCTTGTAGGCGTATCATATCTTCGGTAATTTCAATGTCTCCTGGCACTTCGCGGCTCGGAAGTAGCTTACTTAGCCATAAGCCATAGGCAAAGAGCTTCTCAAGGCTAGTATCACCAAGGCGCATAATCTGAGCTACGAAAGAGTAGAAACGCATATAGCTCTTCAGGAGCTGGCGGAACTCTTCTTGCTTCCCTTCGTCCTCTTCATGTTTAAAACGTTGGACAGCAT
>CAZXMD010000179.1:0-599 GCA_964641635.1 uncultured Candidatus Finniella sp.
CCTTCATATGGATGAAGCTTTAAGGGCTCTTGATCTCACTACGCCGCAATATGCAGTTCTTGCGCAACTCGAGTTAAAGCCAGGAGCGTCTAATGCGGCTCTAGCCCGCTCCTCATTTATTACAGCTCAAACCATGCATGGTATCGTGTCTAATTTAGAAAAACGGGGTTTGATTCAGCGAAAAAATGATGTTTCTCATGGCAGGATTTTATGCACAGAATTGACGGATCAAGGTTACAAAGTTGTGACTCAAGCCCATGATATGATACGTGCTGTTGAAGCACGCATGCTTGCTACGGTAAGCTCAGAACATAAGCTGCTTCTCGAAAAGCTGCTGCTTGAGTGTTTTAATAATTTGCAGTAGCGAGGAATTAATGCACAATAAAAAAATTATTGTTTGGTACTTCTGAGTATTAGTGCTCATGGTTTATAGTGATATTATATCAAATAAATATTAGTACGAAAGGTTATGATAAATAATGAAGATTTGCCTTGCGCATTACAAATACTGGAATTAAGGACAAAAGTATTTGACCTTAATCTAAAGCAAATAGAGCAAAGTTACTACAGCAAAGCAAAAGAACTAAGGGCTTTGGATC
>CAZXMD010000179.1:609-3779 GCA_964641635.1 uncultured Candidatus Finniella sp.
GAAAACATTAAAAGCAGCAGGTGATAAAGAATCTATATCTAAAATAAAAGAAGGTAATACGCTTTTAGTAGGCGAAGGAAATTTGAGCTTTACTATTAGCTTAATAAAGAAATTACAGTTATTGCCTAATCTTATAGCTTCTACATCTGAAGATTATTCAGAATTGTCTGAGTATGCAAAACTTAATACTAAATTATTAAAACAAGCTGGGGTAAAGATTTTACATGAATTGGATGCAACAGAGTTGCACCAAAATTTTTACTCCAATGCTTTTGATACAATCATTTTCCAATTTCCGCACTCTGGTAGCAGAGAAGGGATAAATGGAGTAAATGCAAATTATGTTTTGGTAAGAAATTTTATAATATCAGCTTCACATATTTTAAAAAGAGACGGAGTAGTTTTAATAACCGTAGTTGATTCTGATTTTTACAACAATATGTTTTGCTTTGATGAGTTAGCTGAGGAATTGAGAATCAGTCTGCCAACAAAATACAAATTCGATCCTAAAGATTATCCAGAATATGAACATACAATGACTCAGCAAGATGAAAGCGGTATTGATGATTATTCTAAAGTTGCAACTTATGAGTTTAGACTATGAATCAGCAATATTTATTCAAGGAGGAGACTAACATTCCTGGACTTACATATATCCCGAACTATATTCCTATTGAATATGCAAGTGAACTGATACAGCTTATTGATGCCAATACTTGGAATTTAGATTTAAAACGTAGGACTCAGCACTATGGTTATAAATATGATTATACAGTTAGATCCATAGATCCATCCTATTACCTAGGGGAAATACCGCATTGGATAGATGAGTTGTGCAATAAATTGTGTGTAGAGTCCATATTCATAGAAAAGCCAGACCAAGTAATAATAAACGAATATATGCCAGGTCAAGGGATTGCTCCTCATATTGATTGCGTGCCATGTTTTACAGGTACGATCTGTTCATTAAGTCTCGCTTCTGGATGTGTGATGGATCTGACAAATGGTGATATTTAGAAATCTATACCCCTAGAACCTAATAGCTTGTTAGTGCTTCAAGGTGAAGCAAGATATAAATGGAAACATGGTATCGCTCCAAGGAAAATTGACAATGGAGTAAGGCGCGGGAGGCGTATTTCATTGACCTTTCGTAAAGTGATTTTATAAAATCAAAATTTCGAATCTCTATCGCTACTCCGGTTTTCGTTCTCTAAAAAGTGGAGGCCTAAAAAGCGCCGATCCTCTAAAACCTAGGTAAATAGAGGGTTTCCAGGACATTCTACCTTTGTTAACAGTACCTAGAGATAGAGAGGCCAAAAATGGAGATTTTGGGGGTAAAATGGCAAAATTAGAGAAAGTGAGGTACGAGTCTCAAAAATCTAAAGTCGCTTTTTTGCAAATGCTCTACCTGATGATGTCTTCAAATATGCTTCAAATTTTTCTGCTTTAGACTTATCAATAAATGCAGTATAGCTAACAAGCTTCCATGGCCTGAACTTATTGGTATGTATGGACTTTCCAGCATTATGCTCTTCTAATCTTCGCTCAACATCCAAGGTCAAGCCTACATAATATCTATCAGGATTATCTTCACTTTGAATCGAGTAAACAAAATACATAAATAGCCCGTCTTCGTTTCATTCGTCTTCGCTATGCTTCGACGTAATTTCACTACGACGTGGCATCACGCCATAGCGCATCCTGCGCGACGGCGGATGGCGGAGGTCAGTTTCCTACAGCCTAACCCTCTCCAAACTGGAATGGTATAGTCATGTTTTCAATCTCTGAAGCGATTATAGAGGCGTACTGAGAGAGTGTTAAATCAATCATTTTGGAATCTCTATTTTCATGATGTTAAGTACATGACAAATCATTCTGTTTCTTTTATCGGCATGTTATGCTTGACTTATACGCTTTTTATCGGCATAATAAATAATGCAAGAGAAACTGATATTGAGCTTACATCATGCCGACAAATTTTAAACCCATGTATAGTATAACCCCTGGCATTGCCAAAAGCCTGATGAGAATTGAGGCTGCGAAGGAAAAGGTCACGTTACTGCCTGTTAATCCTACAGTTCTCGCCTCGCTGCGTGAGACGGCAAAGCTATATACTACGCATTATTCGACGATGATAGAAGGTAATCAGCTTAAGCCCGATGAGATCAAAGAGGTCATTCAACTTCAAGGTCATTTTCCGGGCAGAGAACGGGATGAGTATGAAGTAAAAGGCTATTATGCTGCGCTTGCCCAATTAGAACAATATGCCTCACAAAACCATCCTGTTACCGAAAAAGTCATCCAGACCTTGCATGCTTTAGTGATGAGTGATGGAAGAACGCGCATTAAACCAACACCTTACCGAGATGGACAAAATGTTATCAAAGACAGCGGCACAGGAACGATTGTCTATATGCCTCCGGAAGCCAAAGATGTACCTGGGCTTATTCGCAATTTAGTGTCATGGATCAAAGAAAATGAAGAGATACCGTGCCCCATTGTTGCCGGCATTGCGCATTACCAGTTTGCAACAATTCACCCCTATTATGATGGTAATGGGCGAACAAGCAGGTTGCTGACGACATTGATATTGCACCTCGGTGGGTATGATTTAAAAGGCTTGTATTCCCTTGAGGAGTATTATGCTAAAAATTTACTTGGCTATTATCGTGCGATCAGTATCGGTCCATCTCACAATTATTATTTTGGAAGGGCGGAAAGCGATATAACCCCTTGGGTGGAATATTTTACGGAAGGGATGGCTTTTGCATTTGAAAAAGTTGTAACCCAGATGATGCAAAGCTTTGAGAAAGGCGAAAAAGATCATTCGCAAGTTTTGCGTACATTAGATCCGAAACAACGCAAAGCATTGGAATTATTTAAAGGATATGATGTTGTTACAGCTAAGCAAATAGGCGATCTATTTGGCTTCCAACCTAGAACGAATGCTGCGCTTTGCAAAAAGTGGGTTGAAGGTGGTTTTCTAGAAATTGTCGATTACTCTAACAAAGCCAGAAAATATAAGCTAGCCGCTCCGTATGATGTTATTGTGAAGGAGAGTCTATGACAACCTTCCAATCTAATATCATCAGCATTTACGGAGAAAAAGGCAAAATCTGGCTAAATGAACTGCCTCAGCTTGTCTCAGCAACATCCTCAAAGCTAGATTT
>CAZXMD010000180.1:0-3743 GCA_964641635.1 uncultured Candidatus Finniella sp.
CGGCTTGAAGAACCCAATCCGTGTTGGTAATGGCAGCATCGACATCAGCTAAGGATCGGGGTACAAGGGCTGCCTCAAGTTCAATGAAGGACAGGTTCTTTGGATTTGACGTAATGTCTAAAATAGAAGGATTAACGACGTCTTTTACGGTAATAACGCCGTTCTTAGCCAACAGCTTCAAGGCCCGTCCCCCGTTCGTAGGGTCATTGGGAATAATGATTTTGGCTCCATTGGAGAGCTCATCCAAACATTTTAGCTTGGCTGAATAAACGCCAAGGGGCATAACAACCGTTTTTGCGATAGCCTTCAACTTGTATCCGCGTGCTTTAATTTGCTCATTCAGGAATTGTTCATGTTGATAGCTGTTGATGTCGAGGTCTTTTGTCGCTAAAGCCTCATTGGGAAGAATAAAATCATTAAACTCTATGACGTCAATAGCAAGGGATTGTTTCTTGGCAAGCTCACTGATTTTTTTGACGATATCGGCATGTGGACCTGCAGTCACGCCGACTTTTAAGGCAACAGCTGAGAAAGAGCAAAGTAAAGAAGCAATGAAAAAAACAGAAAAATAGCGTTTCACTTGTTTAATCCCTTATTTTGAGAGTTTTCGGGATATGAAATCCCCAATCATTTGAATACATTGAACGAGTGCTATCAGGATGACAACAATGATCATCATCAGGGAGAAATCATACCGTTGATAGCCATATCGAATCGCTAAATCCCCTAATCCCCCGCCGCCGACAGCGCCTGCCATTGCGGAAAAACCAATGAGATTAATGAGCACGGTGGTAATGCCGGCCGTAATGGAAGGCATGGCTTCATATAAAAGAATCTTTGTAATAATTTGACGCTTTGAGGCGCCCATGGCCAAACCGACCTCAATCAGTTCGTGTTTAATGCCACGCAACGAGTCTTCGACCATTCGGGTCACGAGCAAGGCGCCTGCCAAGCTTAAAGGAATAATGGCGGCAAGGGTGCCAATAGAAGATCCAACCATGATTCGAGTTAGGGGCATTAAAAGAACGACCAAAATAATGTAGGGAATGGATCGTACGGCATTAACGCATCCCCCTAATACGTGATTAATCCATGGGTGTGGAGAGAGGCCGCCAGGGGCTGTTATGGATAAGGAAATGGCCAAAGGAATCCCGACAATAATCGATATAATGGCTGAAATGCCAACCATAAGGATCGTTTCTAAAAAAGATTGAAGGAGAAGGGATGTCATGGTGAGGGTATATATCCTAATATTTCTGCAGCAATATGGTGTGTGTTAAAGTATGCAAGAATCTCAGATAAAAGCGCGTCCTCTTTGGGTAGGCCATGGGTCGGCATTGTGACAATCATGGATCCAAAAGTTACTTCCCGTACATGGCCAAGGCTTCCCGCGATGATATTTATAGGAACGTTGAACTTTTGAATGATAGAGGCAATGGCCGGTTGGAAAGACGTATTGTCGGAGAACATTAATCGCAAAACGGCGTAATCCTTTTCAAGGGGTTCCTCATGAAGAGAATCGTGGATCGTGCGTGGCAAATCCTTTGTAAACAAATGACTAACCAGAGATTGTGTGACTTCATGTTGGGGTTTTAAGAGGATAGATTCCACGGATCCCTCTTCAACGACGTTGCCATGATCGAGGACGCAAACCTGGTCACAGATTTCTCTGATAACGGACATATCGTGGGTTACCAAAACAATTGTGATGCCAAGCCGTTGGTTCAGGTCGCGCAATAGGGTTAGAATTTCTAAAGATGTTTCCGGGTCGAGGGCACTGGTAAACTCATCACATAACAGCAAGGTCACATCTGACACAAGGGCGCGGGCAATTGCAACGCGTTGGCGTTGACCACCACTGAGTTGGCTAGGATAAGCATTGTGCTTGTCACTCAACCCCACAAGGGCTGCAATTTTTTGCGTTTTTACAGTTATTTCATCGGTTGAAATTCCCATGAACTCAAGAGGAAGAGCGATGTTTTGTAGGACAGTGCGGCGACTTAAGAGGTTGAAACTTTGAAAGACAGTACCAATTTTATGAAGAATTTTCCGACGGTCAATTTTAGTGGCGTGAACCAAAGGTTGCTGATGGATCAAAATCTCTCCGGAAGTGGGTTTCTCTAAGCCGTTCAAACACCGAAGGAGGGTGCTTTTGCCGGCTCCGCTCCGCCCAATGATGCCAAAAATTTGACCCGGGGGAATAGACAACGAAACACCCTTCAGAACATCCAAGGCTCCCTGGTCTGATACATATGTTGTCCGAAGATCCGATAGTTTGACTGCTAAATTTGTGAAAACCAAACTCCAAGCTTAAATTATACGTAGATAAGCATCTTATACCAATTTGTGACCACAGGATAAGTATCTTTATGGAATTTTGTCATCGCGAGCGGGGAGCGTGTGGCGAACCAGGGACAACAAACAAGATCTTGTCTTGGCTCCTGGATTGCTTCGTCACTTCGTTCCTCGCAATGACTGGATTCCTCAACGAATCTTATACATCAATTGATTGCGAATCGGTATTAATTACCTGATCTACCTGCACCCTTGTTAAGATTATTTTATATGCTATTTTCCCTGAAGAATCAATGGTTTTTCAGGCCTCCAAGGATTAGTGTAGGGATAAGAAGACTTTGCTGCTCTTATTATTTGGACATTCATGTAAAATGTTCAGGGGAATGAGCATTTTTATATTTTTATCGATAAACGATAAAAATTGATTGACAAACAATATTTCTTTAAGGCAATCTGATTTCATTATCAACACCCGTTAGGAGAAATATGATGAACAAAAATGAAAAAATCAGTGCAACCTTAGAAAAAGTATTTGGGGGCCTTGCTTTCCTTCCTCTTCCCATATCATTTGTTTTGTGGGCTTTTATACAATTCCCGAGTCGAACGATCTTTGGTATTCCTTTAGTTGAAAGTCCAATTGGTTTTTTAAGTTTATTACATCCAGGCCTCCCAATAATGGCAGATTTGACGAGTTCTTTACGGTTTGTCGGATTTTTGGTTTACCTTCCATTAGTTGCCTTACAGACATACTGGTTGTGGCAGTTAAAGGGATTGTTCGGGTGCTATGCAAAAGGTCAAATCTTTACGGCTGAGAATACGGCTTACATAAGACGAACGGCTATGACATTTTTGGGGATCGCTTTTGTGTCTATACTTGTGAATACCGCTTCGATTCTCGTTCTAACGGCTAACAATCCTGCTGGACAAAAATTATTGTCAGTCTCTTTTGGAACGCCACAAATTTCAGATATCCTGACAGGTATGATTTTGGTTGTTATCGCTTGGATCATGGATGAAGGCCAAAAATTAAAAGAAGATGCTGAGTATACGGTTTGAAGGAGACATTTAATGGCTATTATTACAAACCTGGATGTTATGCTTGCCAAACGGAAGATGAGTTCAAAGGATCTAGCTGAAGCCGTAGGCATTACCATACAAAACGTGTCTAATTTAAAAACTGGCAAAGTTAGGGCAATTCGGTTTTCAACCCTCGAATCTATATGTAAAACCTTACGGTGTCAGCCAGGAGATATCTTTGAGTATCAAGGAGAGGAGGCACCTTAAGCCTCCTCCTAACTCTTAATCACAAGCCCTTCACGATCACAATCGACAACGATCTTGCTGCCTTCAGAGATGCTTCCTTCGAGCAGCTTTAAGGCGAGCGGATCCTGGAGGGTGCGTTGAATCACACGCTTTAAGGGGCGGGCGCCATAGAGGGGATCAAAGCC
>CAZXMD010000181.1:0-3704 GCA_964641635.1 uncultured Candidatus Finniella sp.
CAACTGAGAGCATGAAAAAATTCTTCTTGACTGATTGGCAATTAGAGAACCTCTCACCCCGTATTTTGTGCTGGGTGAAGGGTAAAAATTACAATATGTTTGCTTGCAACCTGCTACAAAACCTTCATCCGAGAGGCTCCAATTGAGAAAATAAAATATTAATCAATTTTTAATAAATTGCGCCTTATGGTTGGGAGTGTAAGGTAATTTTTTAAAAGGAGTCATTATGATGTTTATGATGCATATCAGTTCTCTACTCGCGCTAATCGTTATGTTAGGAAGCACGGCTCTTGTGGTTTGGTCGCTTCAAAATAAAGGCGGAGGGGTTTGTTTAGCCAAGAAGGTTGGATATGCCGGTTTCCTCCTTTCATTGTTATCTTTAATTTGCATTGGCTATTACGGCGTAAAATACTGGACTCAAGGAGAGTTTGAATCTTCTGCTCCTATGTCAATGCATCGGGGAATGATGGGGGGAATGATGCCTCCAATGATGCATAAGGGAATGATGGGAGGAATGATGTCTCCAATGATGCACAAAGGGATGATGGGAAAAATGGGTAATATGATGGACACTATGGATCAAACGGAGAATACGGACGAGAATAAGGACGAGCATCATTTCCCTAATCCTTAAATAATTGACCACATACCATATAAAACAAGAAAAGGAGGGTAGGCAAGCCTACCTTCCCCTACATAAGCTATATTTTTATAACCTGACGTCCACTGGCTACTCCATATGCTCGCTAGAAGGGTCCTTTAACACCTTTTAAAGGAGGCGAAAATGCTAGCGGTTTACATCTCGTCCCATTAGTATAGTTCCAACATGATAGAAAAATCACTCCTTTCAGACAAACGTATTATTGATTGCTTAAAACACAATTACGGCATTGAAGTGGTGACGCTTACGCTTCTTCCTCTTGGCGCTGATATCCAGGCGTCAACCTATAAAGTTCAGGCGCGCAACAAGTCATCTTATTTCGTAAAGCTAAAACGTGATCACAACCATGATATCAGCACTATCATCATGGCGCTGTTAAGCGATAGGGGCATTCAACAAATTATTCCCATCGTTAAAACAGTCCGAGGTCAATCCACCCAGTGCCTTGACGACCTTACGATGATTGTATCCACCTTAATCGAGGTGCAGGATGGGTTTAGACTTCATTTAACAGACCATCATTGGCATACGCTCGGCAGAGTGATGAGACAAATCCACGAAACTGAACTCCCCCCTTCCATTCAACTCCTGGTGCGGCAGGAAACTTATTCACCCAAATGGCGTCAGACTCTGCGGTCGCTCTATCCACTTATAGAATCCGGACCGAGTGGCGATACGATTGCCAATACCTTACGAACGTTTATGAAGAGGCATATGTCTGAAATTCATCGGCTCGTAGATCGAGCTGAACAGCTAGCTGAAATGGCCCAGAACCAATTGCCCAAATTTGTGCTGTGCCATTCTGACATTCATGGTGGCAATGTATTAATAAATGGAAATGACACAATCTACATAGTGGATTGGGACGACCCTATCCTGGCGCCCAAGGAACGTGATCTTATGTTTATTGGCGGAGGCGTTGCTAATGTCTGGAATAAGCCACATGAGGAAGAGTTGTTTTACAAAGGGTACGGTAAAACAGAAGTGAACAGGACGCTCCTGGCATATTATCGGTATGAACGAATCGTAGAAGATATCGCGGTCTATGCCCAGCAGTTACTCCTAACAACGGCAGGGGGCCAGGAGCGGATTAAATGGTATGAACAGTTCACATCCCAGTTTGAGCATCAAGGGGTGGTAGAAATAGCATTTAAAACAGACGAGAACCTTACCACATAGCGTCGGACATATTATATTGAGAACGTGTTTGAAACTTTCTTGAAAGACATTTAACCTAACCGTATCTGTTAGGAGGGGGGGAGAATGGCTTTAGGTCTCCTCTGGGTTTTGGTTGCTTTATACCCATAATAATTGATGGGGGGATATTCACTAAACGCCCATTCTTCATAACCACTTTGTATAACCTTAGCGATTTGGTCAACCTCTTTGGGGGTACGACGATTAAAGAAATTTTTCATGCTGCGCGGCAATATTTCATCAACATATAAGCTCCCCTGCAAACACAAGGCATCACACGCCAATTGCTGAAAAGCTTTGAAGCGCCCAGATTCTGCAAAGTACTTTACAAGAAATCCGGCATAGATCGCTATAAATAATCCTTCTGGGGGTTGAGACTCTAAAACATCGCCATGAACGAGTCTAAAGTAACCGCAAAACTGTCGGGACACACTATGTTCTGGGGATGGCGTCATTTCACAGTTGGCAAGATAAATTGAGAACAGCATATGTTCAATACACAAATCATTTAAATAGATCAGGCGATGAGAGTCTGTTTTGAGAGTAGGGTTAAGAGCTGCAAATATCATGGCTGGGTCAACAAGTCCACACCCGAAAAAAGCGATGTTTCCCGCGTTAGATGAAGATATCATTGAGTCTGCACAGAAAGCGAGCCGACACAGCGTATCTTGGCATACCAGACTGCCATATGTTTGCCTCTTGGACCCTGATAGAAAATCACGTTCTTGGGGCCCCTGGCTTTTTGTATCTTCTCCCTTTCCGTTATCTTGAGTAGGTGGGTTGGGTGAACTATGCGTACGTTGGACTCCTTTTTTTAAATTTGACCTTTCCTTTGGCCTATTTTCTCTCTTGGGATCATCAACGGGTATAATTGTTTTGCCACAAAGATAGAATTGATTTTTTTTGGCTGTTGCAAATCTTTCTTGCAATTTCAGGGTTGAACCGACAAATGAAACAAGCTCCCAGATTGTTGGATCGATATTTTCAGGATTAATTTCCTTTACCTTGCGTGATGGAATAGGAACAAAGCGATTGTTCAAATATTGGAATGCCTCCCAGATCAGGTATAACTCAAGGAAATAGTCTAACGTCTTAGGCACAATAAATTTTATAGATGCATAGTCTTCTTTTAGACACACCGTTGGTATCATAAACTGACTGGTTAATTCCCAATTTCTGGTGGTGTTGTAATCAGGATGCATTCCTGAATCCAAAAAAAAAGCAGCGTCTTTATATTGATAAATTTGAACTTCAGATTTCTGCAAGCGCTCACGTTGTAAGTTCGATTTCTTGACGCACTCTAAAAATCTTTTCTTTGAAACAAAAAATAATTGTTTTCTTGAAAACGCTAAATTTGAAAAAAAACCAACTTCGTCAATTGTTAAATAAGGAACACGATACTTTCTTTTCCCCAATACCTTCAATATAAAGTCTTTATATGATTTATCATTTGCCTCTACCTGCTTCCAAACCTTTCTTTGTTGAGAAGTAAGGTGTTGAGGCGTCATTCTTATGGCATTATCTAACCTGTTGAAAGCTGGGGAGGGATAATGTATCTCTTTTTCTGCTGCATAAGATAGCGTTGCCAAGAATAATAATATAAAACTTAATATGGTATTGGCTAACATAATGACCCGTGATATTTAGAAACATTTTTGAATATTAAAAATAATATATTTAACATTAAATAATAACTAACATCTCTCATAAGCACAGAGGCGTAAAAAAACAAAAAATTTACCTGATGTTGAATAGCGTATACAGTGGTGACATAATTTATGTCAAGCCCCTATCATTAGATTCAGTTTTTCAGTTAATCGAGTCGCTCAAATGACGATTATACCAA
>CAZXMD010000182.1:0-3670 GCA_964641635.1 uncultured Candidatus Finniella sp.
CAGGATGACAATTTTTGGGCAATTAATGGCAACTATTTGCTAGCCGGAGTAATAAGAGGCATATAGAGTGTTTATGAATTCATATGAATATTTAATTTGTATTGTTATGTGCCAGAATTTTCTGATGCGATAACAATATCTTGAATTTCAGCCAATGAGCCTTCAAAGTGCCGCTCCAAGTCTTTCACCAAGATGGGGATATTTTCGGGAGCGTGGTCGCTGGCTCCCATAATATCCCGTGCGGTTTTTCCAACGAGTTGGATGCCTAAATTTTCTGACATACCCGCCAGCGTATGGGCATATGCTTTACTGTCTTTGGGGGAGCTATTTTTGATTTGATTAACCAAATCGAGAGCGTCATTCCGATAGATATCAAGGAGCCAAATGACCTTTTCTTTCCCCAAATCCTTAATTAAATTCCGTAAGGCGTCCTTGTTAACAATGGTCTGTATCATCGGTGGTGGCGCCTCCTTTTCTGTTATTTCAACAAGAGGTTTTGTCTCAGACCGATAGGGGGATAACGTTTGCATCAGGCTTAATTTGTCAATGGGCTTATTCAGAACCTGGCTTATGCCATGTTGCAAAAAATTCTCTTTATCTGCTGCGAATGTATTGGCTGTAACGGCAATAATGGGTATTTGCCCATTGGGAAGGCCTCGAATGGCTTGAGTTGCGCTTAAACCATCTAGAACGGGCATGTTGAGATCCATCAGGATAAGGTCAAAATTCTTTGTTTTGAAAATATTGATGGCTTCTTCACCGTTATTGGCTATTGTGACGTCGTCGCCTAACAATTTTAACAGCCCGTACATGACTTCCTGGTTTATTTGATTGTCTTCCACAAGAAGAATGTTGAGCTTCTGTTTACCTAATGGCTCGATGTCATTTAAGTCATTGGTAGTTTCTGGCAAAACAAATGCCCCATGGTGTTTGAAGGGAACCGTAAACCAGAATGTAGAACCTTTGCCAAGGTCACTTTTTACGCCAATTCGCCCTCCCATCAAGTGAACCAATTCTTTGCAGATAGATAGGCCGAGCCCTGTTCCTCCGTAAAGGCGGGTAGTGGATCTATCAGCTTGCGTAAAGTCTTCGAATAGATTGTCCTGGGCTTGGGGATCTATTCCAATTCCCGTGTCTGAAATTTCAAAGCGGATCCTGTGATTTGTCAGGATACTCGAGGAGGGATCTGAATCGTCCTCTTTTGCAAGGAGGGTGATGCTTCCTTTGGAGGTGAACTTTGCTGCATTGGTTAGTAGATTCACGAGGATCTGTTGGAGACGCATCGGGTCTCCTATCAAAAATTCAGGGATTCCATTGCTTACTGCAAGGTTGAATTCCAGGTTTTTCTTGAGGAGGCTGGGGCGGATCAGATCTATAGACCGTTGAATGACTTGAACAGGGGAGAAGCGGATGCTTTCAAATTCAAACTTGCCTGAACTCAGTTTGGAGACGTCTAAAAGATCGTTAACCAGACTGAGAAGCATGTCTGTAGAGTTGGTAATATTCTCAGCAAAGTGGCGCTGTTCTTCAGTGAGGGTTGTTTCTTTCAATAGGGTTACCATACCGATGATGCCGCTTAAGGGGGAACGGAACTCGTGGTTTAAGGCGGAGAGAAATCTCATCTTCTTTTGGGCTTCTTTTTCTTGCTCGGTAATTATGGTGCGCAGCTGGGTTTGGATGAATTTTTGAGGAGTGATATTGATGGAAATTCCTGCCATACGTATCGGCCTGCCTTTTTGATTCCGTGAGATTTTTGCATGATTTTCAAGCCACACATAATCACCGTTTTTACACAAGAAACGAAAGGTGTCAAAATAGATAAATTCACTGTTCGAATCCGATAATGCATCAATTTTTCCTTGGATTTCAAAGCGGTCTTCTGGGTGAATTTGATTTATCCACCAGCTGTGGGGCAAACCCTTTGTTTCTTCCTCTGTGTAGCCCAGAAGTTCGTGGAGTTTTGGGGAGATGTAAATATGTCCCGTGAGGAGATCCCAATCCCACAGGCCATCTGCACAGTCGGTTAAGGCGCTGTAGAACCACGCATCATTATTATGCTTTTTGTGATTTCCCCCAAAGCTTTTGACCATAAATGATTTTAAGGTAAACAATAAATAATCCCCTTAAGTGCGACCAAGCCAGTTGGGCAGCATTCTTTTCAAAATGTTCGTTTTAAGGATGAAATGGTGATAGAGTGCTGCGCTGACGTGCAAGGTTAAAACACCAATAAATGCAAATGCGCCATACTTATGGATCATGGCGGCAATTTTAGAGAGGTCTGGGTTCTTGGATAAGGCCATCGGCAAGGTGAACATCTCATAAACGTTTATGGGGTATCCTGCAGCCTGGCTAAGGGCAATGCCACTTAAAGGCATTAGGAACATAAGGGAGTATAAGGCAAAGGGGCTTAATCTGGCCAAGCGGTGATGCCATGGATTCAAGGAGCCAGGCAATTGGGGCGCCGGATTCCAAACACGCCACGTGAACCGCAAGGTAACAAGGAATAAAATAAGGACGCCTGTTGATTTATGCAAACCAAAGAGGACCTTCTTTGTAGCGGATGGCGCCATATCGACCATAATGAATCCGACAGTCAGCATGCCGATAATGCATAAAGCAATAACCCAATGAAATGTTTTTGCGATGGTACCGAAAGAACTTAGGGTATTTTTTAACATAATGGTGCTCCTGTCAAAGATGGTTGTTAACCATCAGGCCTCAAATTCATATGCCCTGATGGTAATGATATAAGAGTAATGACAAAAAAAGAGTTAAGAACTGGGGGTATATTCATTAAAGGGGAAAAATCTTGCTGTTTTCCTCTTTGTTGATCTGTGGCTAATAGTTTCTTAATTATTTTTTATTAAGATAAAATATATGTGATATTTTTAAGGGGTGTTTTTAATGAAATTAACCACTTTTTTACTACTGTTTTTATTTTGTAACGGAAGCGTCAACGCATTAGAAAGAAATAGGGATTCCGGACGTTTAGTAGAAAAAACCAGAGTCATGATGGATGAAATCAATAGAATCTTGAAGGATTTTTATAATAGCATTCAAGACACTCAACGTACCTATGACGGTGGGGGCAATAGATACCATGATGAAATAAAGCCTAAGCCCTACAGTGAGCCAAGCAAGAGTTTTGGGGGGGCAGTAGGTTATCCTGCTCAGCAGAAGCATCATGAGGCAAACATGCGGTATTTCGATTTGCAGGAGCGCGGTACTGCGTTGCGGCAACGCTCGCAAGAGATAAAGAAACACTTGCAAGAGGTAAACAAACTAAAGGACGGATGGTTAAATCAAAAAAGTGACAGAGACGCATACCAAAGATATATGGCGGAACGGGGCAGATATCTGGAGGAATTGGCAAGATATACGGAAGCAGTGAATGCTCATAAGCAAGATATTAACAAGCATAATGACATGAGAAAGATGCAAACGGGGGGGTAAAAGCTCCTCTTTTTGGGTGGTGATGGGGAGTTCCGTTACAAAAAATAGCCTTGTTTTATCTTCACGTTTGTCTTGCTTTTAGCCAGGAAATGGGGTAAACCTTAAGGTTAAAGATATTTAGCGTTTACAAGGAGATCCCATCGTATGGCACGCGTTACCGTTGAAGACTGTGTAGAAGTCATTCCTAATCGATTTGAGTTGGTCTTGTTGGCAGCTC
>CAZXMD010000183.1:0-3650 GCA_964641635.1 uncultured Candidatus Finniella sp.
CCCTTTTTTAGTGGGTATATATGGGAAAGCGATGACAAAGCGCCATCACTTCCTGTTTGATTTGTTCTTTGAGATTTTGATCCGTTGGCGCCAGAATGACTTTTGAAACCATATCTGCAATTTGAACAAATTCATCTTTTCCAAAGCCGCGTGTCGTTCCCGCTGGGCTTCCCAGACGAATCCCGGATGTGATCATGGGAGACGTTGGGTCAAAAGGAATGCCGTTCTTATTACAGGTAATATTAGCATGGCCAAGCGCTTCTTCCGCAACTTTTCCTGTAACGTTTTGTGCTCGCAGATCTACCAGAATCAAATGGGAATCCGTACCGCCAGATACCAAAGAAAACCCAAGATCAACAAGCCGATTGCCCATAGCTTTAGCATTTGTGATGACATTGGCGGCGTACGTTTTGAATTCAGGTTTTAATGCTTCGCCGAAGGCGACCGCTTTGGCAGCAATGACGTGCATGAGAGGGCCACCCTGCAACCCAGGGAAAATGGCAGAATTGATTTTTTTCGCTAGGTCTTCCGCATTTGTTAAAATAATACCACCCCGAGGGCCGCGTAAGGTTTTATGGGTAGTCGAGGTGACAACATGAGCATGAGGGCAAGGGTTTGGGAATGCGCCTCCTGCCACAAGGCCTGAAAAATGGGCCATATCCACCATCAAATAAGCCCCCACAGAATCGGCGATTTGACGCATACGCGCGAAATCAATGGTGCGGGGATAAGCGGAGCCACCGGCAATAATCAATGCGGGGCGTGTTGTTTCGGCTATTTTTGCAACGTTGTCATAATCAATAAGGTGCGTTTCAGGATGGACGCCGTAGCTTACAGGATTAAACCACTTTCCGGAAAGGTTGACCGGAGACCCGTGGGTCAAGTGCCCTCCGGCTGTCAAAGACAACCCTAGAATTTTGTCTCCAGGTTGGAGAAGGCCTAAGAAAACAGCCTGGTTTGCCTGGCTTCCGGAGTGGGGTTGCACATTGGCAAATTCACAGCCAAAGAGTGTTTTTAAGCGATCAATAGCCAGTTGTTCAACAATGTCAACATATTCACATCCCCCATAATATCGGCGGCCTACATATCCTTCCGCATATTTGTTGGTCATAATAGACCCTTGCGCTTCCAAAACAGCCGTAGACACGATGTTTTCCGAAGCAATCAACTCAATTTGGTCTTGCTGGCGACGGAGCTCAAGGTTAATGGCTTCGGCAATTTGTGGATCTGCTTGGGCTAAGGTTTCAGGGGTTAAAGACATGGCGTTTCAATCCTTTTCAGACAGGGTGGATTCTTTTTCCCTACCATATCTAAATTGATCTCCTTTGGCAAAGGGATTGCTTCTCTGTCACGACATGCTGCTTGACAATTTTTGCTGCTGTTCCCATATTTATGAAGAGTTAACCAAGAAACAGCATAGGCCATACGTATCATGAAAATCACCACTCGATAAGCCCGTTTCAGGGCTAAAGCGCATGAAAGCTCGATGGAGCTTTTATGAGAAATGTTGTCCTCAAAAACGCTATTATCGAGAGATTTATTATGATTCATGATCCGATCTCTATAACCTCACTTGGGTTAAGTTTTCCTCAAAAAATCTGCTTTTCCGGTTTTACTGCGAAAATTCAGTCGGGCATGCGCATTGCCCTTATGGGGCGGAACGGTTCCGGGAAATCGACCCTCCTTAAAATGCTTCAGGGCCTGATCTGTCCTTCAGAAGGAGAGGTTTGTGTTCCCAAAGATATTGTCTTTGGATATGTTCCTCAAGTGATTGAAGACGTCTCTGATTTGAGCGGGGGGGAGTGTTTGAACGAAGCATTGACGCGCGCTTTGGCGTCGGATCCAAATGTCCTTCTGTTGGATGAGCCGACCAATCATCTGGACGTGAAGAACCGGCGTTCCTTGATGCGTCTTCTTCAGAAATTTCCGGGAACCCTTATCGTGGTTTCCCATGATGTTGAGCTTTTGGGCGCCTGCATCCTCGATACTCTATGGCATATCCAGAATGGAGAAATGATTGTTTTTTCAGGAAACTATGATGATTATATGCGGGAAACACAAAACCAGAGGGCTTCCCTTGAGAAGGAATTGTTTCTCTTAGACCGTCAAAAAAGGGACGCCCATCAGGCGTTGATGAAAGAGCAGGCCCGTGCCAAAAATAGCCGTTCAAAGGGTGAAAAACATATTGAAGGCAGAAAGTGGCCAACTATCGTTTCGGGCACGAAAGCACGGCGGTCTGAAGAAACATCGGGACGCAAAAGGAAGGATATCCAAACCAAGAAACAGGATCTTATGGAAAGGCTGTCGGACTTACGGTTACCGGAAACCATTATCCCCAAGTTTTCCCTGGAAAGTTCTGACGTTAGCCCCTCAAAGACACTTGTGTGTATTGTAGATGGAGCGTGTGGATATGGTTCGCCTCTTCTTGAGGGTATTTTCTTGAGTCTTAATGCGTGTGACCGCCTTGCTATTACGGGCGATAATGGGTCGGGGAAATCAACGTTGGTCAAAGGCATTCTCAATGATGCAGCTGTCTTGAAGTCCGGTGACTGGGTCGCGCCAAAATTGCAAGATATCGGCTATCTGGATCAGCATTATTCGACCCTGTCTTCCACCAGAACGGTTCTGGAAGAAATTCAAATGTTGGCGCCCACGTGGTCTCATGAAGTAGTCCGGCGGCATCTCAATGATTTTTTGTTTCGCAAAAATGAAGAAGTTTTGGCGCGTGTTGGGACATTATCGGGGGGCGAAAAAGCGCTGCTATCTTTGGCAAAGATAGCCGCCAAAACCCCTAAATTATTGATTTTGGATGAGGTCACTAATAATCTGGACCTGGAAACACGGGCTCATGTGATTCACGTTTTAAGGCATTATCCCGGCGCTATGATTGTCATCTCCCATGATGAAGATTTTTTAAAAGAAATAGGGGTTGAAACTTTTTATGCTTTGGGAATACGAAAGGAAACAAGATGATTATATTTTTAAATGGATGTTCTTCATCAGGGAAAACGACTATTGCTAAAGCCATTCAGCATTTATCGGATAAACCCTGGCTGCTTCTGGGGATCGATACATTCTTTCACATGATGCCGTCAAAATATGTTGGTTTTGGGGAAAAAGCAAGCGAGGGGTATCACTTCATCCCGGGTCAAGATGAGGATGGGCCCCTCATGGGCATTGAAGTCGGCCCTTTTGGCCGTATTGTTACCCAATCGATTCCAAAAGTTGCACAATCTCTGGTGAGGGATGGCCATAACCTGATTATAGATGAGGTCTTACGGACAGATGAGGAAGTAGAGAATTATGAGCGGGCGCTAGCTTCCCACACCGTTTATTTTATTGGCGTGATGTGTGATTTGAAAGACATGCAGGAACGGGAGATTTTACGGGGTGATCGGGCGCTGGGTTTGGCGCGTGGTCAAATAACGAGTGTTCATGGGCTGTCACGCCCTTATGATTTGACCGTAGATACCACCCATATGACGGCTTTTGATTGTGCAGAAAGAATTTTAGGGTTTATTAAGAGTGCGCCTAACCCACGGGCTTTTCTTTCTTGACTCGTTAGAAATTAACATCATATTATTAAAAAATGGCAACGCAAATGCCAATTTGCGTCTCAAATCGGCATTTGCGTTGCCAAAATGAATAAG
>CAZXMD010000184.1:0-3633 GCA_964641635.1 uncultured Candidatus Finniella sp.
GCTTAAAAAATTAGAGGACGGAAAAAGCTTTACGACATAGTTGATCCATGTATTCAAACTATTTTGCAGCATGAATTGTGTTGAAAAATTTTAAAAATACATGGATCGCCGCGTCGCATTCGCTCCTCGCGATGACGAAATGCGGAATAATTATTGTTTTTCAACAACTTAAAAAAATGAGGGGTAGAGAACATAACCTGTTTGACAGCATGGCATGAGTCCCCTCACCCGGCGTTTCACCATACTCTAGGGCGTGTCATCAATTAGGTGCGATCGTTTAAATGAGATGACGAATTTTTAAGATTTAAATGATAGAAAACAACAAGTTATCCGTCATTGCGAGCGAAGCGAAGCAATCCAGGGGCAACCTGAAAGATCTCGCCTTTGGTCCCTGGATTGCTTCGTCGCTTTACTCCTCGCAATGACGTCAATAGTTTGATTAATCATATTTATTTTGTTCTTCAATAAAATTCAAGTTGTGAAATTTACCCTAATTGATGACACGCCCTAGGCAGACCCTAAACTTGCTTATTTCTTATCCGTCGATGATGAACTGGAGTTAAGGTTTGGCAAAGCAGAGGACGGGATTGATGGCAGAGAACCGGAAGAACTGGAGAGCAAGGGGGTGTCACCTTGCTGTGTAAAAGAGAGCTGTTGCATCCAGGGAAGTTCTCTTGGCTCTCCACCCCTTATTAAATATATGATTTCCTCATGAATAAGGTCATCTATTTCTTTAAACGACGATACTTTATCATGGAGGGAATTTATCTGGCTATCAATTTCTCTAGTTCCTTCATCTTGTAGCCGTATGCTTTTTAGAAAATCTTCTGTAGATTGCTGTGAATCACTACTAGGCAATTTATTCCTTATACGCCGTCGTTCCTCTCCTAACTCGCTTAGTAAAGAAAAGATCGATTGTTTCTGAGCGCTTCTTAGCTCCGTTTCTTCCTCCAATGCTTTCCTGAATTCATCCCTTTTCTTTTGCAAGCGTTCCTTTTCCAGGGCCTCTTCTTTTTCAGCAATCTTCTTTTGCTGATATTCATAATCTTGTGCAGATTCTGTCAGGGCCTTTTTCAATAGTGGATCTTCCTCTTCATTAGTCCTTGATGAGGTTGAGCGTACCGTAGGCGTCGTCTGGTTTTCCAGGAGAGACAAACGAATCCCTTCCGCAAGTTCCGGGTCTTCAGAACTCGTGGATGATGTAAGATCTTTAGGGGTTAGCGTCTGCTCCTCTAAAGATAAACGGATTGCTTCTTTAAGTTCCGGGTCTTCGCCCAAGCCTTCAGAATGAAAGGGGTTATATCGCCTTTCCTTTTCCTGATCATAAGATTCCTGTAAAAATTCTGCTTTCCTACGCCCTGCTTCCGTTAGGACGAGAATTTGAGGTCTTCCATCATCAGGAGCGCTCCTTCTATCGAGCACGACCTGACCTTCCATTGCGTTTTGAGAAGAAATCAAGATTAGATTTGTGCAAAGCATTGTTAAAATAAGGGGTGATTTTTTCATATATAGGCTCCTCGTAATGTATTAGATGTTACTTGGATCACAACCCAATATATACCTCAATATTATATTGGAATACCTACTATACTGCATTATAATACCAAAAGCAAGTAATTATTTTACATATACTTATTTCTTAATTTTTTATTATCAGAAAGGCCAGGTTCTGTGCACTTATCTAAGAATCTGTCTTAATGAATTTGCGCTACGAATCAAAAAAAGTTTAAAAACAACAAAACCCAGTCATTGCGAGCACCCCATACGGCCCTTTAGGGACGGGGGGTGCGCGGCAATCCAGACAACTGCGAAGCAGTTAAGAAAACCGAAACCCTCTAAACAGCCTGGATTGCCACGTCGCTTCGCTCCTCGCAATGACTGAAATTTTTAATTTTATCCATTCGTTGATCGCAAATTGGTATAAAAAATCGAGGAATAGAAAAGCTCACGAATATGAACATCTCTTGATTGCAATTTGATATAAACCTGGATTAGATGCCGCTAATCTATATCAAGTCCATCGCTTCCAAAATCTTTCTTGCCTGGGCAGATGATACGGACATGTTGGCAACAAGACAGTTGATCATTTCCTCATTGGTTAAAGGAACACCATTATTACCCTGCCATAACTCCTTCAGCAAATCACCTGCACGAACAACATTCCCGCTCGACGGTTCCCATTCTGCAGGTTGATGAGGAACTATAACAGGTGGATCCTGAACAACGGCTTTCTCTTCATGAACAGCGTTAAGATTACGTTGATTTTCCTCTCTCTGCGCCGTTCTTATGGACTCTTCCAGAACTTCTTGCGGTATCACATCATTAACCTCCGGTTGAGGCATCATGGATAAAGCAAAGGCCTGGCGCAGATCCTCATCCAGTAAATCATCATCTAAAGGAGCACAAAGTTCATTAATTTTTTTCTGGTCTATTATATCCTGTTCGTCCATAGATGCCATACGGGCATCATAGTTATCAAAATCAAACGGTTGCATGACTTCAGCTGCCTGACTATTGGAGTGCCAGGCAAGAGCTGCACAAAAAGACGTTAAAATAAGGGATATTTTTTTCATTGTTGTCCTCCTCACAAGGGGCTGATTTTTTCTACAATTCACAACAAAATTATAGCAAATTTTATCTTTACTCCACTATTTATCATACTATGGCTATGTTAGGCAAACAATACGCTTTTTGACTCATGGCCTGCTATACCTACCTTGCGGTTGTCATCCCTCTTTAAACTGTATACTACTAGGGATAATGGCGTGAAGGAGTAAGAGCAAGAGTATGACCACAACCACAAATAAAAACCGTGTCATGAAAGGTCGGCCGGCTGCACGCCTTGCGGCTGTTCAGGCCCTTTATCAATTAGAACAGGAACCGACAACCCCCCAAAAGGTTGTTTTGGAGTTCATAAACCATCGATTTAATGAGATTGTGGATGGAACCCGTTTTATTACGCCGGACAAAACTCTCTTTCAGGATATTGTTTTAGGGGTTATGGAGCGCTTGGCCGACCTGGATCCGATGATTACATCAACCCTTTCAGAAGGATGGCGCTTAGAACGCATAGAGTCAGTTGTTCGGGCTATTTTACGGGCCGCCGTGTTTGAACTGAGCCGAGACACATCCGTCCCCACACCGGTTGTAATCAACGAGTATATTGAAATTACAAAATCTTTCTGCTCCCCTTCGGAAGCTGCCTTTGTCAATGCTTCCCTGGATGCCTTGGCAAAGCTCTTACGAACAGAAGACATGCAAGAATAAGGATTATCGCCCTCTTGCAACAAGATAGACAGCAGCGGGAACATAAAAATAGGAACAAAATCTAAAACAATAAGGATTTCTGATTCCACCTCTCATAGCCTCATAAGTATGGGCAAGATGAAAATTTGACAAATTCTATGGGCATTCCTTAAAACTTCTTCCATGCTGATCACTTGATCTATTGAGGTACCCGATAGATCAGGTGGCAGCATCCCTATGCGCATAGGGTGTTTTTGAAAAAGTAATTGCTCAGCGAATTTCAAGATAATTCCTGGAAAGTCATATTAGGACATCTCTGGAAATGCTGGGCGGTTACAAAAAAAGCAGTTATCCCAATTGCTGTCCGTGTCAGTCTCGGCGACCCAC
>CAZXMD010000185.1:0-3246 GCA_964641635.1 uncultured Candidatus Finniella sp.
CAGGATGACAATTTTTGGGCAATTAATGGCAACTATTTGCTAGCCGGAGTAATAACATTTGCAATACATTGATTTTAAAATCAAATTTCTGACTTTCTTATGTCAGTTTGCAATCAATGAAACCATAAACATACCCACTTTCTCAAGAACATCCGCTGGTGGCGCCACAGGTGTTGCACTTTAAACAGGTGCCATTGCGGACCATCGTAAAGTTGCCACACTCTCCACACGCATCCCCTTCGTATCCTTGCAGTCGGGCGCGACGCACACTATCCAACGAGGTTGGTTTACTACTGCTATTACCCACAACAAACCCTCCTGTGCCCGTAGCCAACAGGGTTGCCTCTTCACTACGCAAAGGCAAAACATACAGGTTATTGGGCCGCATTTCCGTTTCTTGTCCCATTTCTGCGTGGACGTCTTCCTGGTTGGTTTCGGCAGCTTGTGTGTTTTCCATTGCAACGGAAGGAAATCCCGTCTCGCCAATGGTGTCGGGGCGCAAATCCATATCCCCGATTTGAACATGAGCCAGGTCATGGCGTCCCATGTATGTAATGGCAAGTTCACGGAAGATATAGTCTAAAATCGAGGTTGCCATTTTAATGGTCTGATTGCCTTCCACCATGCCAGACGGATCAAAGCGGGTAAAGGTGAAAGCTTCCACATATTCCTCTAAAGGAACGCCATACTGTAAGCCAATGGAAATCGCCATGGCAAAATTGTGCATCAAGGAGCGGAAGGATGCACCCTCTTTGTGCATATCAATAAAGATTTCACCAATGGATCCATCATTATATTCGCCTGTCCGCAAATAGATCTTATGCCCACCTACAGATGCTTTTTGAGTGTATCCTTTGCGGCGGTTCGGTAATTTCCGCCGTTGAGAAGATTGATTGATATTTTCAATGAGGCGTTCTACGACCCGCTCTGCCACGACTTGTGCTTTTTCAGCATTGGGCGCGCAGAGAAGTTCCTCAACTTCCGCTTCTTCAAACAAGGATGTATTGAGAGGTTGAGAAAGTTTCGAACCATCGCGATAAAGCGCATTGGCTTTTAAGCAAAGTTTCCAGGACGTCAAATAGGCTTGTTTACAATCATCAATGGACGCGTTGTTTGGCATATTGACGGTTTTGGAAATAGCTCCTGAGATGAAGGGCTGGACAGCAGCCATCATATGGATATGGCTATCAATAGATAAGAACCGTTTTCCTATTTTTCCACAAGGGTTTGCACAATCAAAGACAGACAGGTGCTCATCCTTCAGGTGAGGCGCTCCTTCTACCGTCATGGTGCCACAGCAGAAATTATTGGCTGCTTCAATTTCTGTTTTTGAAAACCCAAGCTCAGAAAGCATATCAAAGTTAAAGTCATTGAGCTGTTGGTCTGTGAAACCCAACGTTTTTTTACAGAAATCTTCCCCCAAAGCATATTTGTTAAAGGCGAACTTAATATCGAAGGCGCTGGTAAGTCCCTCATTGAGCTTGGTTAAAATTTCATCTGTAAATCCTTTAGACCGAAGGGCGTCAAAGTTAATGCCTGGGGCATTTTCGAGCGTGCCATGGCCAACCGCGTAACGGATAATCTCATCAATTTGACTTGGTGTATAACCAAGAACTTTTAGGGATCTTGGAACCATTTGATTGATGATTTTGAAATAGCCCCCTCCGGCCAGTTTCTTGAATTTGACAATGGCAAAGTCAGGTTCAACGCCTGTCGTGTCGCAATCCATAACAAGCCCGATGGTGCCGGTTGGTGCAATAACCGTTGTTTGAGCATTGCGATATCCATACTTTTCGCCCAATTTGACAGCTTCATCCCATGCGCCTTTGGCGGCATCTGTGAGGCCTGTCAAAGGACAATCCTTCTCCTTCAAGGGAACCGGCAGAATTGTCAGGCCTTCATAGCCTTTCGTTTCTCCATAAGCCGCATGGCGATGATTGCGCATAACGCGCAGCATGGCGTCTTTATTCATGGAATAATTCTGGAAAGCTCCCAACTCTTTGGCCATTACTGCAGAAGTTGCATAAGATCCTCCTGTTAAAACAGCGGCTAAAGCGCCTGCAATAGATCGTCCCTCTTTACTATCATAAGCAATACCTAACGCCATCAAGAGTCCACCTAAATTGGCATAACCCAGCCCAAGAGTGCGAAATTCATAAGACCCTTTGGCAATTTCACGAGAAGGAAATTGCGCCATCATCACGGAAATTTCTAATGTCAGGGTCCACAACGTGATGGCGTGCTGATAGGCCTCAATGTTGAAAGTTTCCCCTTTGCAAAAAGTAACCAGGTTTAAAGAGGCGAGGTTACAAGCCGTATCATCCAGGAACATATATTCAGAGCAAGGGTTTGATGCTTTGATCCGACCACTTGCCGGGCAGGTGTGCCATTCATTGATCGTCGTGTCAAACTGAACCCCGGGGTCGGCGGAAGCCCAGGCTGAAAAAGCAATTTTTTCCCATAGGTCTTGTGCGCGAAGAGTGTGATGGACAGAACCATCCGTACGGCGCTTCAGGTGCCAATCTTTATCCTCCAGGACAGCGTCTAAAAATTCGTTTGAGATCCGTACGGTGTTGTTAGAGTTTTGTCCGGACACGGTAAGATACGCCTCAGAATCCCAGTCTTTATCAAAGACAGGAAAATCAATTTCCGTGTGCCCCTGGCGGGCAAGCTGAATGACCCGTTGCACGTAATTTTCTGGAATCATATCTTTACGAGCAGCGCGAATTGCTTCCTTTAAAACAGGATTTTTCTTTGGCTCCAGGCGGTCTTCTTCAGGAACATCAGAGGACTGGCAGGCTGACATCAAAGCATCTGCATGGTGTTTGTTGAGTTTAGAGCCAGTTACAAGGGCGGCTACTTTCTGTTCTTCTTGCACCTTCCAACTGACAAATTCTTCCACATCCGGGTGGTCAATATCGACAATGACCATTTTGGCGGCTCGACGGGTTGTTCCGCCAGACTTGATGGCTCCTGCCGCACGGTCTCCACTGCGCAAACAACTCATTAACCCGGAAGATTTTCCACCACCGGATAAGGGCTCGCCTTTTCCACGTAAGTTGGAAAAGTTGCTTCCTGTCCCCGACCCATATTTAAATAAGCGCGCCTCCCGAACCCAGAGATCCATAATTCCCCCTTCAGTGACAAGGTCATCCTGGATGCTTTGGATGAAGCAGGCATGGGGCTGGGGGTGTTCATAGGCGGATTGTGAAGAAACAAGCTCACCGGTTTTGTAATCGACATAAA
>CAZXMD010000185.1:3256-3623 GCA_964641635.1 uncultured Candidatus Finniella sp.
GACCATCAATGCCATAAGCCCAATGAAGGCCTGTATTGAACCATTGAGGGGAGTTCGGCGCTCCCATCTGGGTACATAGCATATAGCGCATTTCATCAAAATAAGCCTTGGCGTCATCTTCTGTGTCGAAATACCCGCCTTTCCATCCCCAATAAGTCCAGGCGCCAGCGAGTCGGTCAAATACCTGACGCGCCGTTGTCTCACTCCCAAAGGTTGTTTTGGGTTTTGCAGTGCCGCGCCATAGCCAGTTTGGAACTGTGTTTTCCTCAACGGGAATAACCTCTTGGGGGATTCCAGCTTTACGGAAATACTTTTGCGCCAGGACATCACAGGCAACCTGAGACCAGGAATCAGGTACTTCGATGTT
>CAZXMD010000186.1:0-3614 GCA_964641635.1 uncultured Candidatus Finniella sp.
CACTTATCCGCCGGCGAGGAGGAATTTTTAACCGCCGACCGTCCTTCGCCACAAGGATTCGCCCTGGCTTGTTCTAAAATGTGGAAAGCAGGTCCATATGTTGTTCACGCCATCAAGGTAGAAAATTTAACGGATGATTCTCTGCCCCTTCAGGAAAAGGATTTTTACCAGCCGGGGGATTTAGCTTTAAGCTTCGACAACCGTGAGGCTCATTTATCTGTTGCCCAACCTATACTCCTTGAACCGCATAAGGAAGCAACCCTTTATGTTGTCCGCCCTGACGCGGGCGTCGAGAACATGCGTGTCGTTGACACAAGTGTCCTCGACACAAGTGTCTCCGGAGAGGCGAACCCATCATGAAAAATTCCCTTAATCAAAACATTCCTTCCGAAGAATTGAAGAGTGAGGATAGGCCTGCGCAGGGTAAGCCTGCCTTTGATACGCGTGTTTCTTCCTTTGATATGCAATCCCTCAAGAAACGCCAGCAGCTTCTGTTATGGGGCATCGGGTCTTGCCTGGTAGGAAGCATTCTCGTTTATGGATGGGTTGCCATGGGTGAAACTTCCTCACGCCCGAAGCAGGAATTTAAAAGTTCCCTTGCGACCGGATCAAGCCGGATTAATCCCCAGGAAGCCTGGTTTTATCAATTCAGGAACGATGCCGAACTGGCCAGGAAGCGTATGGACGCCATGGAAGTTATGCTGACCAATATTCTGAAGATCCATGAAACCTCAAAGGCTTCGCCTCCAAACACCAAAGGGAACCCGGATCCGTCTCTTCCACAATTAAAAAATCCTGCCGGGTTGATTGGAGATATCCGTGAAGATTTGAAGGCTGCCCGGGCAAGCGATCATATAAGGACTTCTGGCCAGGAAACGGGGAAAGACGGTTATGGCTCAACAGGAACGGTTTTGCCACCACCTCCCGGGATTTCAGCACAAAGTATGCCTCATCAATCCACAATCGATGAGACTGGTAAAGATATAGAAGGAAACATGTCCCTTGACGGCGCAGGCGCATCCTCGCGCTTCCGTTCCAAAACGGTGCGTAAAATCTCCCTTTCTTTAAAAAACGCGGCTAGCAACCTGCCCCTTAAAACGGTCGATAACACCATACCCGCCGGAGCATTCGCCAAAGCGATCCTGCTCGGCGGCGTGGATGCCAGCGCTTCGATCCAGGCGTCGAGCGACCCCCGTCCGGCGTTGCTGCGTATCATGGATGCGGGGACCCTTCCCAGAAAGTTCCATTCTGACCTGATGGGATGCCATGCTTTAGCCGCCTGTTATGGGGACATATCCAGCGAGCGGGTCTTTATGCGCCTGGAAAAGATCACCTGTACCGAGCGCAAAACCGGAGAAATCCTGGAAGTTAAAGTCCAGGGTTATGTCGCCGGGGAAGATGGGCGCACAGGGGTTCGGGGCGTTGTTGTAGACCGGGCGGGAGAGAGCATGCGAAACGCCATGATGGGCGGGTTTATCGGCGGCGTCGGAGAGTTCTTAAGCCAGTCCCGCAACGCCGTGACGTTTTCTCCCATGGCCGGTTTGGCCCAGACAAACCCCAATCTTACCCCTATGGGCATGGGGGAGATGATCAGGCATGGGGCCGGAAAAGGCCTTAACAGCGCCCTGGATAAGTATGCGGACTTTTATATCAAGCGGGCAGAGCAGGTTCAGCCTGTCATCCAGGTCGCCGCCGGCCGTCAGGTCGATATCGTCTTCACGGAAGGGATTTCCATGGGAGACAGCCTTTATCGCCAGGCTTTAGGACGGTCCAACGACCAGGGCCGCTACCATCAAATAGAAACCCTTCAGGAGGATAAAAACCAATCCCAACGCCCGGTAGCCGATTGGGCGGGCGGTTCAAACCATCAATAGAGGAATATTCGTATGATTAATCGACGGTTACGTAAGTTAACATTGATAACGGCTTCAGCTTTCATCAGCCTTGTTGGCCTTAGCTTAAGCGGATGCAGCACAACTTCAGAATCTTTCGACTGCAAAGCGGGCCATGGGGTGGGATGCCGATCAATTTCCGAAGTAAACCGGATGGTTGATCGGGGTCATCTTGGGAGTTTGGCGGAAAGCGATGTTCCTTTAACAAAAGACAGGCAGTCTAAATTGCCTTTTGAACCGGCATCGCCTTCCACCCCAGTTATATCAACGGGCCCTTTGCCTGTCGAGTATCCTGGAAACCTTGTCGTACACCGCATGCCTGAAGAATATTTAAGGGTCTGGGTTGCCCCTTATCAGGATCGTTACGGAAACTTCCATGAAGGAAGTGTGGTGCATACTGTCCTTAAACCTGGGTACTGGCATATCAAACCCTCTTCTCAAAAAACCAAAGGTTCCCCCGAAAACGAAAAGACGGATTCTAACCTGGAGGAGCGCGACTAATGCTTTCTAAACTTGGGAACATGGTTGCCAAAGCTTTCGGGGAAGAAGATCCAAGCCTTCCCCTTAACTCCTATTTTGAAGCGGTCCTGGCAAGCTATGGGCGTCAGCACATGATTGCCGACCTGCTCCCTTACGACAGTTATGATGAGAAAACACAAGTTTTTCTGAACCACGACACCATCGGGTTTGTTCTGGAAACCCCGCCCCTGATCGGGGCTTCGGAAGAAATGCAGAAGGAGGTTTCCAGCCTCTTTCAATACATTTTGCCGGAAGGAAGCAGTTTGCAGGTCATGCTTTGGGCTGACCCCCATATCGGCGACTTATGTGATTCCTGGAACCAAGCTCGTATTAATGTGGATCTTAACTCCGACCAGCAATCCATCATTCAAAAGCTGGCGGAACGCCGGGCGGACTATCTGAAGCAGATGGTCTTTAACTCACCGCAATCCCCTTATGTCTTGCGCAACTTCCGGTGCTTCCTTGCCTATAGCCAGCCCCGTGTGGGTCATAATCCCCTGGTTCTTGAGGAAGTCGCCCAAATCCTGAACCAGCTGAAAACCTCCCTTGAAATGCTCCGCCTGCCCGTAACCGTCTGGCAACCGGAAGATCTCATCAATACGATGGAAGGAATGCTATGCCTTGACCCTGGGCAAGTCTCAACACGTAAAAGGACATGGAACCCTCTTGATTCCCTGCAATCCCAGGTTGCTTCATCGCAAAGCAGTTTGCTGGTTAAGCTCAACGGCTTGGCCCTTTATAATGAACGCCCTTCTTCTAACCCCATAAGGGTCAAAACCTATAAAGTGCGCAGCTACCCGGAAATGTGGTCCTTACATGCGATGGGTCGGTTGATTGGGGATAATGAACGGGACATGGCGCAGGTTCCCTGTCCCTTTTTGATCCACTATGGCGTTCACGTCCCAACCCAGGAGCAGCTTCAAAAAAGGGTAATCAGCAAAGCCCTTTATGTGAATACGCAAAGCCAGTCTCCCCTGGCCAAATTCTTGCCCTCCCTGCAAAGGGAGGCGGCAGAATTACAGTTTGTACGGGAACAGTTGGCCAAAGGCGAGCGCATTGTGCGCACGCACTTTTCCATCACCCTGTTTTCTCCCAATAAGGATCTCGCGAGGGCGGACCAGATTTTAAGGAACCTGTTCCAGGGGCAGGAATGGCGGCTTGAATCAAACCTCTTTTTGCATCTGCCCATGGTGCTGGCGACGC
>CAZXMD010000187.1:0-3606 GCA_964641635.1 uncultured Candidatus Finniella sp.
CTTGCCCGTTCAAATCTAGGCTCATAAGTCGACACTTTCGCAGAAGCTTCCTTCAGATGACAAGATACGAAATAATAATCCCTCATGATTAGGGTATTGGACGCAAATTTGTATGCGGTTTTTTGCTGCCTCAGCCTTCAATTGAGTTAGATCCCAGTCACCTGGACAGTCATTTCTATCAGACCGATCTGAATCGACTAACAAAAAGCTATCGCTATACTTTCCGTTCCTTAAGCCCTTTTCGCGAAGTTTTATGGCTTTATGATACATGCTTTTATACCCCCCACCTTCCAGTGACTTATAGTCAAGGTGGAGAGAAAGATTCTGCGTGTCTGCTAACTCTTGCAGCCATTTGCTGAGAGATTGTTCACTTTGTCCTTCGCCTGTTCCAAAAAAACGCGTTCGTATTTTAATGATTTGATTATTTTTCATTACCTAACCAATGTGTGGTACTGCGCCCAACTCGCCACTTAAATATTTATTCATGAGACTTGGGGTGCGGCGAAGGCCATGAATATCGCTGGCTCTATAGATCTGCGTGGGCTTTCCGCTAGGTTTTTGCGTAAAAAATACTTGTTCTTTCTCTAATTCATTAAGCAATGATGGGTTATGTGCTGTAAAGAACAACTGAGCTTTCTTAGGATTGCGTTGTTTGTCATTGAACCAGTGCAAAAGTTCTGGCAGCAGTAAAGGATGCCAGTCTGTATCAATTTCATCAATAATGGCTATCCCCCCCATTTCCAAGACATAATGCAGTCGTGGAAAAAGCTCGATAAAGCGTTTTGTGCCACTTGATTCTTCTTCCAGGATAATTGGTAAGTCTAAACCGATATGCTTAAAGTGAGCAGATAACTCGCCGTTATTGTCTCGTTCAAGGAGCATCTCTTCTAATCCAACATCCAATCGCCTAAGTTCACGATTAAGAGCTTTTAGGCGGTCAGGCGTTTCAGTATAGTAAGAAAGCATTCTTTGGGCGTTTGGGGGCGCTTTATCACGTCCAGCAATATTTGTTTGGACAGTTTGGAGATTTCTAACAAAGTTCAGGGACAACACATGATTGAATTGTGCCAAGGTGCTGAAAACACTAGCATTAGGACGGATTGCCTGAACTCTAGGATCTGTGTCTTTGATTTCAAACTCTTGACCAAATTTGAAATTTTGGCCTTTACGTTCAAAAATCCGCCTAAATTTACCTTTGGGCGCATAAGATAAAGATTCGTAAGTCACTATTTTTGCGAACCACCGGGCTTGAGGTTCAATATGAAGCTCATAACGAAAGAGGCAAGCGGGTTGGTCTTTCTCCAATGAGCCATCAAAATCAATTAGGAATTTTGAAGGTTGATCCCACCAATCTTTGTGCATATACGTATGGAAGCCATAGATGGGTGCATCAACCTCAAAAAGAAAGCTGTCGCGTACAAACTGAACAACCGCATTTAAAGCTCGGAATATTGTTGTTTTACCTGAAGCGTTTGGTCCAAAAAAACCGATAACCATGGGCAATCGTTCATTAGGTATGGCCCATGAAGATTGGAAACAGGGTAGATCAGGCGCCTTATCAGACACTTTCAGAATGATTTCCTGCTGATCCGCGATAGAAAAAAAGTTTTGAATCTGTATTTTGTGTATCATAAAATCGATGTTTGCAGTTTTTTTGTCGAAAGTCAATTTAATTTTGGTATTTTTGGGGCATTTAGGTCAAAAAAAACACTAAACACCCCAACCAACACTTTTAATTCTTTCTCCAATAGCCCCCGCTTAGGCAGCGGCTGCAGCTTTGGCTGGTTCCGGTATTTTTTCTTGGGAATCATCTCTTGGCGCCTCCGGTGCTTTTACAGAAAAATCCATGGTAGAAGAGCCGGCTTTTTCAAAGTGAAGGGTTAACTGTATTATTTTCTTGCCCTGAAATGAGTCTTTAAGTCCTAAAAGCATAATGTGAAGGCCGCCAGGTTTCAAACCAACAGGGTCTTTACCAATTTCAATAAAGTCAACAGGGCGCATTTGCATGACGCCATTATTATCCACATTATTATGCAGCTCAACGGTGGTTGCATGTTCGCAGTCAACCTTGATCAACTTATCTGGTTGAGCGCCAGAATTGTTAATGGTGAGATAGGCGGCTGTATTAGGCCCTGTTGATGGGCGGACGCGGCGTCCGGTGAGGGATAAATCCCCTATAGTAACAGACGGACAAGCCAACGTTGCTGAAATAAGAATGCCTGAAATAAGAACATTCAAAAGGGGCAGTTTTTTTAGTATCATGATAAAAGATCCTTATGCTTTGAGAATTAAAAAGTGTCTATTTCTTGTTATCAACAATTATTTGAAAAGGAAAAAAATAATAGGTGGCAAAACGACTCACCTCGTCGCCAGAAGCAACCATGTAGGGGAAAAATTTAAAGGTTCTTATATGCCCTCAATGCCCTCTCTCGCCTGATATTATGATCAACTATGTGGTTGGGATAGGTTACATCCGGGATTATTCTGCTTTCTTCTAAAATAACGGCAGGAGCAAGCCATGGTTTGTGAATATAAGGGGTAGGAAGCTCCTTTAGTTCTGGCGCCCACTTTCGAATATAAACGCCTTGAGGGTCGAATTTTTCTCCCTGAAGGACAGGATTAAAAATACGAAAATAAGGGGCTGCATCAATACCCATGAATTGTTATGAGTTAAAAATTATGGTTCCCGCTTAAAAACAGGATTATAGAAGTAAGGCTCTTAATTGCGGGCACCATAATTTCACGTATGGGCTGGAAATTAATGCCCATAGGCTGCAAAATCACGCTCGGCAAGATGAGCAACCCTAAAAGCACAAAAATCCCATAAGGTTCAATTCTGGCTAATAAATTGCCTAACGGCTTTGGTAAAAGGCCAACAGCAACACGGCCTCCATCTAAGGGGGGGATTGGAAGCATATTAAAGATCGCAAGAACAATATTAAACCGGATACAGTTGAGCAGTATCTCATTTCCTAAACTATCTACGCCCATATTGATGTGGAGTAATAATGCCGAAATCCAGGCCAGGAAAAAGTTCATTCCGGGGCCTGCAGCGGCTACTAGAATTGCCCCTAGACGCATTGGATGCAAATGGTCAAAGCGCACAGGCACAGGCTTGGCGTACCCAAACAAAAAGGGAGCGCCTGTCAAAAGCATAAAACCAGGCAAAATAATGGTGCCAAAGAGATCGATGTGTTTTACGGGATTAAGGGTTACGCGACCCTGCCGGGTGGCTGTGTAATCGCCGAACATTCGGGCAACAAAGCCATGGGCGGCCTCGTGAAAAGTAATGGCCAACATCAGGGCAATTAAAAAAGCAATTGTTTCCAAACCCGTTTGTGAGAACATTTGCATCTACATTTACATCCTTTCTGTTGAGGGAGCTAAACCTTCAAAACGAAGATTTTGCTCAAGGCGCGTCAGGGTATCTTCCTTTGAATCAAAAGTTTTTGGTTGGGTTGAGAGCATGCTCCGGTTAAAACGGTTCATAGCGTCTTCTTTCAGGTGTGCCGTTTGTGCGGCGACATCGATCATCTCTTCTAAAACGCCACTGCAATGGTGAACGGCGTCACAACCCGCACTGAGAGATTTTTTAGCTCGTGTGCC
>CAZXMD010000188.1:0-3605 GCA_964641635.1 uncultured Candidatus Finniella sp.
CTGCGCTCACTTCGTTCGCTTAGTCGTTTCCTCGCTTGGTCCCACTCGCTCCCTACGGTCGCTCGCGATGACGGAATATAGCAAATAACAAGTCCTTACTCTCTATTTTAGAAGGTTTTTAAAAAAAATGGGTAGTGAGGATTAGGATATTTTACAATTAATTAACAACTTTACCGTAAACTAATCATAATTTCCATGCGTTACTAGAGATATTCATGAAAGTAGACAGAACCCCATTTACCACATTTGATTTTATTGGATATTTTATTCCAGGATTTTTGTTCCTATATTTTCTATATTTAACAATCGACATCGATTTTGTTTCTATTTTGGAAGTTTCGGACAAGGATGAATTTGATTATGAGTATGTGGTATTCACTTTATTCATTCTCATTTTTTCATGGTTTGTTGGACATTTATTATCTTGGCTAAGCCATTTATTTCAGGGGAGAGCAGAGAAAATCTTTAATAATGATGCAGACAAGTGCCCTCGATTGTTGGATTTATTTTGCCAGGGTAAAAGAAAAATATTTTCACAAACAAAGAATGAATATCAAATAATGTTAAACAAAATGTTCAAGAAGATGTTGGAAAAAAAAGACTTACCAAGTAATTTCTTTTCTACAAAAGAACAAAGTTTATTTTTAAAAAGTATGTCTTATTATATGGATCCAAACAAATTCAGCATTATTTACAACTACCTAGTGATCCAAGGAGCTTTCAGAGCATTTTCATTTTCATTTGTTTTACATGCACTCATAATATTTATAGCCAAAATGAATGATTATGGTTTAGAAGATTGGGCAATATGTAATTTTTGGTATATTCTGACTTTTGACGGAACCATAGCCTTTATATGCTGGAACATTTATTTAAAATACTATCGTCGGCTAATAGAAGAAAATGTCATTTTTTTAATTCATAAACTCTATGACGTATATGACAACAACCAGAAGCGGTAAAAACCAACTCGCGACAGCTCTTCCTTTACGAACCCTGCTTCACTTTAATCGAAATCTTGCGGCGCAAATAACGCAATCGGCGTATAAAAATCTGCGGCTTTTCTTGCCGGGCCCCTGCCCGTTTATAGGCCCAAATGACGGCAGGAGGGAAATTCCACAAAACATGGCCTAACCGTTTCTTATGCAGACCCAACTTCCGGCTGGAGAGGGGAGAAATGGGGCCGTACGTAAACTGGAGCATTTGCCCCTCTTCCCCCAACACGGCAAAGCAAGCCTCTGTAATGCCGGCCTGAAGGGAGGCGGACAAATTCACCATGGGAATACCGGAAATGACCGTGCTCACCTTCCCAATGACATGGGGTGGCAGAATCTCTAGCAGACGGCTTGCATCACCGTTGATGACGGTGACTTGTGGGAAATGTAACGTTAAAAACTCGCAAAGCTCAGGATCCATTTCGACCACAAAGAGTTGCGAGGGGGTAATACCATAAAGCAACAAGGCCCGCGTAAACCGGCCCGTTCCTGCACCAATCTCAACAACGTAACTCTCCGGCGTTGCTTCAACATGACGGCAAATGAAATTAGAGAGCGCAAGGGAACTGGGCGTGAGCGCCCCTAAAGCCTTTGGATTTTTCAAAAGGCGTTTAAAGAAAAGTAAATTTTCGTCCCGTTTGACTTGAGCTGTATATGTCATTGTTCTTCAAACTGCCAGACAAACCCTGGGGGCAAATTAAACCAGGCTGAGGCTGCGCGGCTTTGCTTGATTTCCTTCCAAAAATTTAAAGGTGACTTAGGGTTATAGGTTACGTGGACGATCTTTGCCTGCGGCTTCAAAATTGAAAACGCGGCCTTAATAAGAGATTTTCGTAACGGTTCCTGAAGATACATCAGGGGAATTGCAGAAACCACAACACCAACCTCTTCACGTATCTCCGGAGGAAGCAGCTCCTTTAAATGAGTCGCATCTCCTTCAATAACATGAACGCCTGGAATGGATTTGCGTAAAAATTCACACATCTCCTTATCCAACTCAACAACCGTCAAGTCCTGCGCTTGGACACCACACCGCAGCAAAGCACGCGTCAGGCGTCCCGTCCCTGCCCCAATTTCAACGACAGGCGTTCCGGGCTTATAATGGGTAAGCGCCTCTTGAGCAGCAAGCATGGATAATTTTACAGAGATCGGCGCCAACGTGCCCAATTGGCGTGGATTTTTCAGCCAGCGGCAAAAAAACAAGCGGTTTTCTGCCCGGCGAATCACAGCTTCATTCACGATTCTCTAACCTTTATTTACGAGAAAATCACTCATTTTTTTATAGACTGAATTCAAAGCATACGCAATACGGGAATATTATTTACAACTAGCTGATTTTAATTTTATAGCTTAACTAACCCGCTCCACAGCAATAGCTGTTGCCTCACCGCCCCCAATACAGACAGCAGCTATGCCTTTCGAGAGGCCACGCTGTTCCAGAGCATGAAGCAAGGTAACAAGAATACGGGCTCCGCTGGCGCCAAGGGGGTGGCCAAGGGCTGTGGCGCCCCCCCAAACATTCACCTTCTCATGGGGAATGCCCATCTTTGTCATAGCCGCCATGGTAACAACAGCAAATGCTTCATTGATCTCAAACAAATCAACATCACCCATTGACCATTTCAGACTTTGAAGCAACTTTTCAATGGCGCCAATAGGCGCGGTTGTAAACCATTCAGGTTCTTGGGCGTGGGATGCGTGCCCCCGAACAACGGCCATAGGCGCAAGCCCCCGTTGATAGGCTTCTTTTGCTGCCATCAGGGTTACAGCCGCAGCACCATCGGCAATGGAAGAAGAATTAGCCGCTGTCACGGTTCCATCTGGTCGAA
Source organism: uncultured Candidatus Finniella sp. (assembly GCA_964641635.1). Taxonomy (GTDB): domain Bacteria; phylum Pseudomonadota; class Alphaproteobacteria; order Paracaedibacterales; family VGCI01; genus VGCI01. Next base: position 2,825 of record CAZXMD010000188.1, read on the forward strand.
AGGCTGGTTTTAAATGAGGTATTTTTTCAACTTTAACTTTCAGTGGTGTTTCATCCTGATGAAGGGAAATTTGATTTTTCCCCTCAACAACCTCTACCGGAATTATTTCCCTATCAAAGAATTTTTCTGCTACAGCCGCCTGAACACGCCGCAGCGACTCTGTCGCATACGCATCCTGGTCTTCACGGGTGAAGTCAAAATGAGCGGCCGTATCTTCAGCAAACGTGCCCATTGCACGGCCAGGGTGATAGGCATCCTCAAGTCCGTCAAGCATCAGATGATCTATAATTTTACCATGGCCAAAACGATAACCCGACCGGGCGCGATCCAACAGATAGGGAGCATTCGTCATGCTTTCCATGCCACCTGCCATCATAATACGAACATTATTTAAGCGGATCTGATCACAGGCCAACATGATCGCTTTCATACCCGACCCACATACCTTATTAATGGTTGTGCATGATGTTGATGATTTGAGGCCCGCATGAATGGCTGCCTGGCGTGCAGGCGCTTGGCCCAGGCCCGCAGACAAAACACACCCCATAATCACTTCATCAACATCAGCCCCTGACAGAGAAGCAGCCTTCAATGCGCCTTCAATGGCAATACCACCCAATTGGGGGGCCTTCAAAGAAGATAAAGTCCCTTGAAAAGACCCCATTGGCGTCCGTTTGGCGGAAACAATTACAACGTCTTGGTCTTGGAGTGTTTTGGTATTAAGCATATCAGTCATTTTTCACCTCAATTGTTGAAAGCGCCCATTGAGATTCATGATAAA
>CAZXMD010000189.1:0-764 GCA_964641635.1 uncultured Candidatus Finniella sp.
CATCCACGCCCCTGTCTTTGAGGGCGTGTTGTTGGTTGTCATAATCACCAATAATCCGTGCAACCATCCCTTGTCGTGTTTTTTTCCACTCCTGAAACAAGTTAAAATCCTGATGCTCAGAAACAACTGCAAAATCGCTTTCAGGGTCAAAGGATTTACCGTCGCCAAGCTCTGCTTTAAGGTCTTCCAGCATTTCTTTCCAGATGCGCCCTGACATCTGCCGTGCCAGGCAATAATGATCCAGAAAGAAGCCTTTATTGCTAACATCAGGCATTTTCTCCTGGATTGTTGTGAAGCACCCTTTTTCCTGGTAAAGCGTCAAAGCGCTTTTCGTGTGCAACGTACCAAACAACCGTGTGGCTTCCCGCTGCCAGTCTGTTTGCTGACGAACAACTGTTTCAAGAACAGCCGGATTGACCCTGCTCGCCAGCAACCGGAAAGCGGGGCCTGCTTCCACTGATTGCAATTGGTTGCCATCCCCCATGGGAACAATCTTGGCGCCTGTTTTATCAATGAGAGCCAAAAGCTCGGCAAACCGTCGGCTATCCACCATGCCAGCTTCGTCCACAATGACAACCGTTTGGGAAGAAATTTGCTCCCGCCCGCCTGTTTGCGCATGTAAGAATTTGTGCAACGTCATCGACCGAATGCCGCAACCTTCCATATTGCGCGCGGCCTTTCCTGTGGGTGCTAAACCAATGACCTTGTACCCTGCTTCTTCCCAGGCTTCTTTTACAGCTTCCAGACAGGTTGTCTTCCCAGCG
>CAZXMD010000189.1:774-3600 GCA_964641635.1 uncultured Candidatus Finniella sp.
CCGAACACACCCGAGATCTGGTCGCTTGAAAGCATATGCCGGATAGCGGCAACTTGGTCGGTGCTTAACCCGCCATATTTAGCCAGTTTCTCGTTATGCCTTGCCATAACCGTATCAACCACATTTGAAGCAACCTTATGGGTTTGTTGGGCGGCTAAACCTTCAACCGTTTTGACAAGGCCCATTTCAATCCGCAGCATTTCTTTCGTTGTGTAAACAGGTTCTTGAGTATCCTTATGAAACCCCGATGATTCGAGATCGACAAGCTCTTTTGAGGCCATCAACCGATCCAGCAAGATACGGAACTGATCGGCATCATCAATATAGCGGTGCAAAACTTTGGCGATGTCTTTACGGGTAAAGGTCGAATGCTTGGAAGTGACAATTGAAAAAACAAGCTCAGGGTTTTTGACAATTTTGAACTGGTTCTTAAGCTTCACCATATCAAAGATTTTTTGCTTGTCCGTTTCAATGCCCCGCTCTGCCATTTCGACAATTTTTGCACCCCGTTTAGGTTGGGGGTCTATATCTAAGCCTCGATCCGCATAAGAAAGGTGGGATACTTGAACCTCAAAGCCGTGTTCTTTTAAGGCAAGGTTTTGATAAGCCGCACATTGCTCCCGCGTTTCTTCGCACAAACTTTTGTCATTCCACGCCCTGTTTTTTAACCCAAAACCGTCCTCTGCTAAATCGCGCGTGGAAAGAAGAAGGTGACAATGGGGCTTTGCCATACCTGTTTCCCGATCAACATCAAAATGAAAACAAGGGATCGCCACCATACCCTTTTTAACAAAAGTGTGGTAAATAAAATCTTTCGCCCACGCAATATTTTGCTCTTCGGTTAACTCGTTGGGCAGGGAAAATTCAAACTCCCGATAAACTTGCGAATCTTTTCTGTTCTCAGCCGCTTCAAAAATATTGGATAATTTTTGCAAGGCAGCTTGGCGATTTGTTTGGCACTCTTGCGCCAGGTCAACGATCCATTGCGGCACCCCTTCTGGCGTCATAATTTCGACATGCCCGACAGAGCCTTTTTGGGTGTAATCCCACGTCTCCCCTGTGCGTTGATCTTCCAACTTCGTTGCGCTTCGATACGCCAGTGCCGCGACGCAACTTTTTCCCCCTTGGCGTGAGATCATCTTCATCGTGCCGTGAAAATTTGCCATGGTCGCGTCGCCATCACCTTAATTTTCAGTCCCACAACTATAGCAAATTTTAGTTAAATTTTCAAGGATATGGTGCGTGCACCAAAGCGCCGTTGCAAAGCAACGTATAAGCGCGCACTTTGAAATTCTCCAAAGTGAATGATGGATAAAGTACAATTTTTATGGCACGTTCAATGCCACAGTCTCAACAAGAAATAGCGGGGGGCATAGGGGGTGGTGACCCCTCTAGAGAAAAGAATTAATAAAAGCAGAGAAAGATGGAATAGTTGTCATATTTCTAAAATAATTATATGTACCCTGTGATCCTTCACGCAAGATAGGACAACTAAAATTTGTTCCATCACCCCCAAATTATAACAGCTGAAGGTTTTGCTTCAGCAAATTACACCCTAGAGCTAAAGCATTTATATGAGTATCATATCAGCTTAGCTGTCTGGATGTGCAGCCACAGTATGTGCAGCCACAGTGGTAGATATAAACCACGCCCTATGGTCGGCTACATATGTGAGAAAACTCCATGAGGCTCTTAAAAGAGAGACATTTGCTCATTTTTCTTAGGGAATGCCCTTTGTATTAGCCTATAAAATTCACTCCATCCAGCGCTCGCCCTCATTAACCCTATAGTAGCGTGCAGATGTTGAGCAAGCGCTGGATGCCCCACGTCATCTGTTAGCATTTGTTGAAGATTACCTTTTCTCTTACCGTTCTCATTTTTTGGAATACGCGCTTTTAATTCTGCTAATAAACCTGGAGCAATTCGTTCATAAATAAGATCATTCGTTAGTTTGCCAACGTATGTAGGGCGCTTAAGGTAACTCCAATTCCAGCCCCTGAGTCTAAACATTTCCTTGTAGAATTCATCAGGAAAGCGCTTAGACCACGCAGCAAGCTCCTTACCTAAAAACTTATCAAGTATTGCTTGGAGTGCTTTTTTATCGCGGATTTCTTGGTATCCTGTAGCTTCATCTATAAGTGCGATAATTCCCACTTTGGCAACAGAACGAATAAACATTTCTGCGGCTTGAGCATGTCTTAGTTGTGTTTCACTTAATAGGCCACATTTGTTTGCTTCAATTGTAGCATCACATATATCGACTAACATGGTTGCATCATTCGCGTAGGATTCGGGCGCAGAGCCTCCCTTACCTACACGGTCAAAAATTCGGGGGTTCATCAATTTCTCTTTGACTTCAGGGGATAGAAATTGCATTAACTTTGAATCAACGAAATTTGTTAAGGCTGTCCCAGATGCAGTTTTGGAAAACCCCAAAGCGTTCTGCATTCCGCGCCCTGAAATAACACGACTTCCATCTTCAAGAACATGGCAAGGTAAAAATATGTTTCCTATTTTCAATTCTGAAGAATAGAGTGCTTTTAGCCTTTTTTCATTTTTCATAATTAAGCTCCTATTTTACTTGATGTTAGGTGGTAAAATTAACATTCTTGGTTACCTAGGTAGATCTTCTTTCATCATAAGGTTCATTTATTTCCAAAATGCCATAAAGGAAATCACGTTGCTTTATCAGTGCTAGATTGATTCGCATTAACATAGACCGTGCTGTGTCTTTGTTAACTTGAATGTTACGAGCAAATTGACGAGCAGATATGCCTTTTCTATCATTTAGAATAATCGAAAGGGCAAGAAACCATTTCTGTAGTG
>CAZXMD010000190.1:0-3594 GCA_964641635.1 uncultured Candidatus Finniella sp.
TTTGTTAATACCCTCACATTATTTGACTATTTTTATCCACCAACACCTCCAATTGGAATCATGCCTATCCGTTAGCCGCCATCCGCGTACCCAATAGATCGTCACGCCTGATCTTAGGAACACCATACAGATTTCTGAGGTTGGTGAGCCCTTTTATGCCCTCATCCGTGATTATCTCATTATCATCAAGATGCAGCTCTGTGAGGTTGGTGAGCCCTTTTATGCCCTCATCCGTGATTATATCATTCTCCGCAAGATTCAGCGATGTGAGGTTGGTGAGCCCTTTTATGCCGTCATCCGTGATTGTCTGATTATTATGGCAAAGATTCAGCGATGTGAGGTTGGTGAGCCCTTTTATGCCCTCATCCCTGATTATAGGATTGGCTTCAAGATTCAGCCATGTGAGGTTGGTAAACGACTTTAATGCTTGACGTATAGAAGGAATGTATTTTTCATACCCTGAGAAACAAGGCAGATCTAGAAAGGTAATTGATTTGGGTATGTCTTTATTCCATTCTTTGCAAACAAAGGATAATGAAGTTAAAAGTTTTTTGGTGTCGCAAAACTGCCAAATTAGAACCTTAAGCTCAAATGGAAAATAGCCGTTGAATGGATTCTCTTGATTTTCATTATTCCAATTTGTATCTTGTGCTATCTCTTCCTCTCGCGCCCTTTTCATGCCTCCCAGTACCTGGGAGAGTAATTCAATCTGCTGGCTAAGGGTCGTCTGCTGCTGATGCATAGTGTGCTGTCCACCACCATTCCCCAGGTAATGAGCCAGATGGTTTTGCTGCATTAGATTGTACTGTAGATGTTGTGGAACAGGAGAAATTGTCTGATAGATAACTTGGTTAATAACACACAAGCCATTCGGGGTGTTCACATATTCTGATTCTGATGAAATACTAATGGTCTGATTTTGTGGCGCGGTATTCATCCGATTAATAGTATTGTGTTGTGCGTTCCCTAGAAATGGGGGTTGCTGCTGTTGGACATGCATTTGGGGCGACCCAAAACCAGGAACGGGATTCGCCTTTTCTATTCCTAACAGCGGTTGAATGCATATGCTCAATGCATAGGTGAGAGAGATTCGTTTTAAGAGCGTTTTTCTCATAATAAATGAGTTCCTTTTTTTTGAGGTTTAAATGTATTTGATAACATTAATATAGAGGTTTAATTTCGAATAACAAGTATTTTAGTGTCGCGAATTCATGATAGACCCTTAAATGGAGCATTTGCTTGAAAAGCGAGCGTAAATTTCAAGAGACTGACGACTCTCATGTCCTGAGCATGAACCGGGACAATCTCATTAAAATTCATAAAAATAAAATCAAGGAAATCAGGAATTTTCTTTATTCAACTCCCCAATCATAGAAGTTAGCCATTGCGCTCCGCGCAATGATAATATTTTCTTTATGGATATTTTTTAGAGAATGCGCAGAATAATCCGATGCTTCACAATCCTCGATATTTTAATGAGGTTGCCATAGAGTATGGATCAACTGTGTCCCCCCTAGAATTTTCCAGCAAAATGCCCTACATAAGAAAGACTATGCGACGCTGTGAAGGTAAAATGAAAAAATGATAGTGGCTCCAACCCCCCAGGGCATCGCCGAAGCTTGCCGTCTCTTGAGAGAGGGACAGGTCATCGGCATGCCAACGGAAACGGTGTATGGGCTGGCAGGGGATGCGTACCAAGATAACGCCATGGCGCGTATTTTTGAGGTGAAAAACCGTCCTACTTTTAATCCGTTAATTATTCATGTGGCTTCATCTGAGGATGCGGCACCTCTGGTTGAAATGTCTATGGAAGCCCAAGCCCTCATGGAGGTTTTTTGGCCGGGTCCTTTAACCATGGTCTTAAACCGAGCAAAAGATTGTCCCGTTTCTTTGTTGGCCGGTGGGGGGCTTGATACATTGGCAATTCGGTGTCCGGCGCACCCTGTAGCGGGACGCTTGATCCGGGAATATGGCCGTCCTTTAGCCGCGCCCAGTGCGAATCGATCCATGGGCATTAGTCCGACCTCTGCTGATGATGTTGCGGTGTCCCTTGGAAATCTCGTTCCCTTAATTTTGGATGGGGGACAATGCGACGTCGGCCTTGAGTCAACCATAGTAGATTTGTCAGGAAATGTACCTGTTTTGCTGCGTCCTGGAGGTGTCTTGGTTGAGGCTTTGGAGTCTATTGTGGGATCAGTTTATCAAGTGGAAAAAGGGGCAGCCATCAAAGCGCCGGGAATGATGCGCCGCCATTATGCCCCGCATCGTCCCTTGCGCCTGAATGCAACGGATTGCCAGACGGGGGAAGCCTTGCTCGGATTTGGGGACGCCGGGTCATTGCCCGTTACGTTGAACCTCAGCCCAACAGGGGACCTCACGGAAGCGGCGGCCAATTTGTTCCGGATGATGCGTCAATTGGATACGGACCTTTATACAGGCATTGCCGTGATGCCCATTCCGTTCGTGGGATTAGGCATGGCCATCAATGACCGCCTCCAACGGGCCGCGGCTTTGATGGAAGCTTGAATAAATACAAAAATCCTGCAATTAAGACCTTAGCTAAAAAGCATAGTCAAGTAGAAGATGTACACATTAGCAAAAAATGACATATTTCATAACTATTGACATTTTTCAATTTGATGCCATATTATAATATGGATGGTACATGAGAGGAGGTGTGGCAATATGAACGATATTCGTACAAAAATAGGAGAAGGGGGTAGAGTTATTATCCCTGTCTTCTTGCGTCAAGCTCTTCACTTGAAACCTGGTGACGATATTATCCTCCACTTTGAGGATAACGAAATCCATATCACAACTCCTGAGCAAGCTTTATTCAAACTACAGACAAAGGTTAAAAGGTACCTCGACAAAACAGGAAAGCCTGTTTCTTTGGTTGATGAACTGATCGCCATGCGCCGGGCAGAGGCCAAAGATGAGTCATAAAGTTGTATTGGATGCGTCTGCCCTCTTAGCTTTGATTCAGAATGAGAAGGGGGCAGATATTATAAAGCCTCTGTTAAAAAAATCTGTCATGTCGACAGTCAATGTTGCAGAGGTGCTGACAGCATTGCAACGGGTTGATATCTTGCCGAAAGATTCCATCATATCAATTTGTGATATTATCCAGGAAATCATCCCTTTCGATGTTGAGCAGGCGCAGCATGTCGCTGAATTACAACCCCATGTGCGCCATAAGGGCCTCTCCCTTGGCGACAGAGCGTGCCTTGCTTTGGGACAAAAACTAAAGGCGCCCGTTTATACTGCCGATAAAATCTGGGATGAGTTGCAAATCAAGACGCTAACAATCAAGCTGATTAGGTAGATGAAACAAACTTGTACACGAGGCCATATTTAGATGGTGAAAGCAACAAGCAACGATTCAGTAAATCAGTGTGGAATGCGATTCACGAAGTGTGGTACGCTAAAGCAAAAAATGCCCCGGGTGCTTGCGAGCAGAGGCATATTCCGGGGGATACGATAAACAATATAGTACATTATAACCCTGATGTCAAGTTTTACCTATAATTTAACGAACATATCCCATCTTGAGGCTATGTTATCAAGCGACCGCTTTGAAACTTATGTTTTGTT
>CAZXMD010000191.1:0-3375 GCA_964641635.1 uncultured Candidatus Finniella sp.
GGCGCATTTTACCACATTACCCGGATAAACTCTTCAGCTTTTGCAGAGGTTTCTCCATATATGGCCGCCATTTATGGAGTATGGTCTCAAAATGAGGTTTATCAATAGGCTCTTAAAGCTCCCTCAATCTTGCAGTTTTTTCTTGTTTGGCGCTAGCTACAACACCTTAATTTCATCACACGCGTACGGCACCCTTTATCACTATCGTTACACATAACAACATACAGAATTTAACTCGATTTCTAGGGGATTTATAATAATCTCTGCAATAACTCAACGGTATGCACAATAACGGATGCCCCCTTACGACAAGCAGCGGAGTTGTTTAGTTCAAAGATCGGGCGGGTGGATAAATTATCATAATTAAGATGCGTTACCAATCGATCTTCTACATCGATTGGCAATCCTATTATCAATTAACTACAGAGAGCGCTTTCTGCTTGCATAGGTCATAATAATGTTTTGCTAAATACCAAAAACTGAATAATACCCAGAATATTTCAAATAAAATAGACAACGTGCTTGTTCGTTCTAACATTTGGTTTTCAAAATATTTCAGGGTTCCGTATAAAGCAATCGATTGATTAGGAAGTATAAATTTCACAAAGAACACGACCAAAAAAAGAGATATTGAAAACCCAATAGTAAATGCAACCCCATAAACAATAATTCGAACCATACATACCCATGATAGAGCAAAATATTTCTCGACAAAATGCTTGTTTTGGGACTGAGTATGAAAATAGAAGCAAATTGCTGGGAGTACTAACCCATTTAGTACCAAATTGGGAACCGTTAACACAGACTCATTACCACCCCATGCAAACCAAAGCAGTGAGGAACAATTCAAAATAAAATAAACAAAATAATTATGTTCTGACAACTCATTTTTTTTGATTTTTCTTTTTAGTTCTTTAATATTCCAAAAAATCATTGCAACTCTTATTCTAAAGTACATTTACGCATATAGGTACATTTATTGATAGATCACTCCCCTGGCAAATGATTGGGGTTCTTAAGTATTTGATCTAATTTTATGAACACTTGGTTAAGGATATTTTCAAGGGACTGCTTCAAGTGTGAACCATTGTTTTGTGACCAAAGTTTAGCATTTTCCTGAATCTCTTCTTTTGGTTGAGGTAACTTTTCAGTGGCAGCAATATGAAATTTGAATATGGGGGTTTCCAATGGATTTTCTGCATTAACCATCTTTTTTAATTTAGAGCTGGTTGGATACAGAGTTAGGAAGAGCGTACCCGTCAACACATTAAATTGTGGGTTAAGTTTATAGATGAATTTGCTTGTAAGTACACAATCTGTATTAGCTTTCTGGAAGATTTCCTGATGAGCTTCATCATTAATGCCAGTTATGTGATTGACGCGTTGTACATGAAGCCAATTTGTGTCCTTAAGTTTTTGAGTAAGACGATCTCGGAATTTTTCTTGGAAATTAAACCCTTGAATCTCTTTTTGGATATCCACTAATGCTTCATCCGCACAACCTTCCCGGTGAGCCATGACTGCACAATCAACCAAGGTAAAGAACAGGTGGCCAGAACGTGCGCCAAGGTTTGAGCTTTCTATATCGGCATTCATTTTCTTCTCGCATTCCTCGAGATACACCTCTGTGCTTCCGATTTCCTTTTGAACTTTCTCAGGTAGAGAAACTATCTCCTTTCTTGTGGCACAACCTGAAAATACTAATGCACACAAAGGAAATAATATTAAATTTTTGGATATTTTCATTTTTCTACTCCTGATTGATTAAGGAAATTACTGATACATTTATTTTTAAACTCTTGAAGAAAAGAGATGCTTTCCGGGTTGAGTTCCAAGACAATTGGATATCCTCGCAATGCGAGGGGATTTCCTGTTGCAGAAGAAGATATTTCGAAAGTCACTCTTTTCGCAGTAACCATTTTTGATAGTGCATCTTGAGGAAGGAAAAATGACATTTGCTTCCTAGTTATTTCCGTTGCTGTCCCAGGCATGAAAGTTCTCCCAGAGACAGACGCAGGAGTAACGATTTCTAGTGGATCTTGAAATGAACTGAGCACATTTAAAGGATAAGGTACCCCATCAACAAATAGATTGAGTGTTTCATGGGGGTTGATATTATATTCCCTACCATTTTGGGCTATATATAAAGTTGCTTTAATTGGCGATTTGCCTGCAGAAGCTTCCTTCGTATATTTTAAAGAGAGTTCTGCGCGCTCACTATTTTTTAATGTAAGAAGCTTATTGCTAGAAACGCAATATTCTTCTCCTGTTAGAGGCTCTTTTTTAAATTCCAATTCCGGAGAACGTGCACACCCAGCTAATAGTATGGCAATGATTGTACTGGAGACTTTCGCTTTCATGCTTGTTATCATTATAATTAAAGCTCTTATTCCATATTTTTAGTGTTTTATATCTTGTTGTTCCGTATGTGAAAATTCACTTAACATCAAAAAAGCTTATCTTTATTAAGAAGGGATTATAGCACCTTTCTCATAAGTAAGCAAGCGTAAGAACATCCATAGGTAGAGCTTCGAAAATATAAAGTCGACTTGAGGGACAAATCAATTGCCAAACTTATAGCACGTACTAAGGTTTGCAATGGGAACAGAACTACCATTAATGGTATACGCTACCTATTGCTTCTTGCTTTTTTCTTCCAACAGCCTTTGAAAAGTCTGGTGTTCCTCTTCCTTTTTGTCTTTTGACCTTTTTAGGTAATTTTGCAATGAATTTGATGCGCCCATTGTATGAGAAACAGTAGGTGGATTGTTTTTTCTAGATTCATGTTTGTCTAAGATATTACTTACACACCTAGATAGAGAAAGCACAACAAAAGCTAATAGAAAATAATTAATGCCTTTACTTTTCTTCTTTGTGTTTTCTTTTACTAATCTCTGATTACCAAGCAGCAAATTCTCAGCCAGCACCACACCAAGTTTATTATATACCTCTTCTATTTTACGTGCATATTCAGAATAATCATCCGAATCTACGTATGATGATAATGTCTTATACTCGGCCTCCCAATAATAACTCTCTTTTGCCATACTACTTTGGATTTTCACGTTAAACCAAGGTGTTTCAATTAAGTCACAAGTAGGTGCTTCTTTGCTATATTCTTTATTAGGTGCAAACAGGACTTTAATAATTTGCTTTGCAGTGACAGGGGCTTTTAGACATAAAGGATGCACTCTTTCAATGTGAGGAACCAAGTTCAGCTGGGCTCTTAAATCATAAGCACAGAAGGCTCGCCCAAAGTCATCTTTTGGATAGTCCTCTAAATCGATAACATAATATTCATGTACTGTTATTGTATTATTTTCAGAAACCTCTGCAAAAGCTGAAGAGTTTATCCGGGTAATGTGGTAAAATGCG
>CAZXMD010000192.1:0-3355 GCA_964641635.1 uncultured Candidatus Finniella sp.
TGGAATTTTAAAAAGTTCCTTACCTGCAACCTTAGAAAATTCATTGATTTTATCGCCTTGAAGCTGAATCTTTAAATGGCTTAAATAGCCCTCTTTGAGGAGGTGTATCCATTTTAGCTCTTCTTCATCATTCCAATCTAATAAATCAGCACATTGCGTAAGATATGGCCAAGCTTCAGCATACGATTTCATGAGCGTGCAATGTTTTGCTATATGATAAAAGCATTCCTCTTTAGTAATATCCTCTTCCATAAAGTTTAATTTTCCAGACAGTTTTATTGAAAGATGACGGTAAATCGTACATGTAGCATTGCATAAACTTCCAAACTCGAAATGGGATTGATCCTTCAGTTCTTCAATCAAAAATATAACGGATGCGCCGATGACTTCTAAGCTCTTTTCATCAAATTTTTCGATTTTATCATCCGTTAAATACTCCATGATAGAGTGTTTCCAAACTTGATCAAGCAACGGTTTATTGGTCGTTTTTTCCCATCCCCTTATAGACGCCTGAGAGAGTTCATTTTCTTGTCCCTTAAATTTTTGATAAAATTTCTTGCACCATATATCGAAATCCGTCTCATATTCTGGGTTTCCCATTTCTTCCAATCGTTCTTCTAGATAATCATTAAGTCGAATGGCCCTGGGTGTTACGCTTCTCAGAAGGGCTATTCCAAATGATGGGGGTAACTCCCCTGAAAGCGGGTTCGATGATGAGAAACACCGGGGCCTAGGGGAGCGGCGAGGTGAGGAGTTTGGGGTATTAGGTTGAGATAATGATCGAGGTGTGTGCTGCAGGAATGGTGATTTAGGTGTTTGTGGCCGAGATGGTGATTGAAGTGTTTGTGAGGATAAAGATCCCTCAGGAACCTCTAACCGAAATAACGGGCGTCCCGTTGGGCTGGATTGGGGCGTAATCGACCTAGTTCGTGAATTCACTTTGTTTTTCTCTTGAGAATCCCCCCCAATAGTTAATGATGATGGTAACTCCCCTGAAAGCGGGTTCGATGATGAGAAACACCCGGGCCTAGGGGAGCGGCGAGGTGAGGAGTTTGAGGTGTCAGGTTGAGACAATGTGTGCTTCTGTTCAACGTTTTCTTTACTGATACGTGGTAAATATTCCCTAGGGATGGGTAATAGAGATAATGGATTAGGTTCTCTGGGGCTGGATTTGGGCGTACCAAATCTGGTCCGTGATTTCGTTTTGTCTCTTTCTTGAGAGTCCATCCCGATGCTTTCGGAAAGGGTCACAACATAAAAAGAAACAAACCCAAGAACAAAAAAAACCTTTTTAAAGGCATTGAGACAAAGCATTATGCCTATTCCTTGTTTTCAACCAGCTTGCCAATAAACAGCCCAGATATCTCATATACGTCAGATCATCCTCATTTACACTGGAAATGCAAGCCTATGAAAAGAACCATGCTTAAGAGTAGCTTGCTTAATGTTGAACTTCAAGTTGTCCTTTTGCACATCGGCCAGCTTTAGGGTTTAATGCCTTTCAATGACAAGGCTCGCGCGTCCCATTGCTTCGGCGCTAAGCGTAGCCGTACCACCAATGGGAAAGGTAAAGATGGGGGTTGTGTGGCCAAAGTCGGCATTGGCGATAATGGGTATATCCCTTAAAGACGCCTTTGTAGAGATCATGAAGTGCAGCTTTTCATTCGTCATTTCAAAATCATTCTCAAACCGTCCCATAACAATGGCTTGGACGCCCTTAAAATCAGGCGCTTGGGTTAAGGATTGTAAGTTGCGATCGAATTCAAAGACATTCGCGTCCCTTGAATTGGCGACCTCTTCTAGAAAAAGAATGGAACCTTCTAAAGAAGGCATATAAGGGGTGCCACGCAACAATTGAAGGGTACCGAGATTCCCGCCAATAATAGTGCCCGATGCTTTGCCGGGTTGAATTACAATATAACCAGAGTTTTCATGAAACACACGGTTCTCTTGGTCTAGATACCACGCATCATCCGTCCATTCGGTTGAGGGCAAAAGAGATATTGCATCACAGGAGAAGAAGATCTTTTTAAAATACTCACAGCTATATTCAAACCCCTTTTGCATCGCAAAGGAGCTAAAGTGTACGCCTGAATATGTGACAAGATTGGTTTTGTGATAAATCGCGTTTGATAGGGCGGTAATATCAGAAAACCCACAGAAAATTTTTGGGTTCCGGTGGATTAAATCATAGTCAATGCCATTCAGAAGTTGATTTGAATTATAGCCTCCAATAACCGCCAGGATTGCTTTAACACTTGGGTCTGCAAATGCTTCATGCAAATCCTGAAGGCGGGACTCAATCGATGAGGAGCGCATGAGGTCGCACTCATCAACGTGTTTTCCAAAGGTAACTGACAGTCCAAGATTTTTGAAGGCTTGAACAGCCAGATTTCTGTTTGACTCTGAAATAATTCCCATACTGCAGGAAGGCGCAATGACGCGAATGCCATCACCAGCTTTCAGTTTGGGTGGAAAGATAGAATTCATAAGGCCTCCTCAGATTTTTTATCACTTTGAGGGGTGAATTGGAAAGCAGATTCGACGTCTTGTTCTTTAAGATGCCATCGGATAGGCTATCCCTAAACACTCGAAACAGAGGCATCTCATGACCCTATCCCTCCCCGTTCTTTATACATTCCGGCGTTGCCCTTATGCCATGCGCGCGCGGATGGCCCTTTATGCAGCCAAGATCGATCATGAGCACCGGGAGGTGAATTTAAAGAACAAACCACCTGAAATGCTGGAAATTTCTCCCAAAGGAACGGTGCCGGTTTTGCAACTTGGGGATGGGGGCATTCTTCAAGAAAGCCTGGATATTATGAAATGGGCATTTAACACCCCCAAGTTGCCTTTAAAAGAGGCGGAATTGATTACGGAAAATGATACGACTTTCAAGAAAGCCCTCGACCGATATAAATATCCGGGACGCTATCCGGAAGAAGACGGAATTGATTACCGCAATCAATGCGAGACCTTCTTAACAAAGCTTGAAGAGCAATTGACCCCCTTTGTGACAGGAACAACAGCTTGTCTCGTCGACATGGCTTTGTTTCCTTTCATTCGGCAATTTTCCCTGGTCAATCCCGAATGGTTTGAGACTCAACCCTACCCACACACAAAATCATGGCTGGATTTCTGGATATCCGGCGCGCTATTTTCTGAAGTGATGCAGACGCACTCTCCTTGGGTTTCAGGAGATAAGCCAACAGTTGTTGCCTTTTCGAGCGCATAACCAGATACCTTGTTGATTTTCGACTCCTTTTGTCCTGTTCCTCTCTTTTCTTTTTCATCTTTTTTCGTTTTGTTTGTTATCCCAATTGCTGTCCGTGTCAGAATCCCCTTCCAGCAGTGC
>CAZXMD010000193.1:0-3330 GCA_964641635.1 uncultured Candidatus Finniella sp.
CGGGCCTTCGGAAGAGATGGAGGGGAGGGAAGGGGAAGACAGGTGATACAAAGACCAACCAAGAGTCAACAGGAGAAGAAGGGTAATGGTTCCAATAACTGCTAAAGTTCTAATAATAAAACGCCGCATCGACTTCTCCCGGTTCAAAAGCTTAAGCTATTGCTTTTACCCTATCGTTGAAGTTCTTACCAATTCGTTAAAGGTATTTATACCGTTGCGATATCCGGGGCATCGACAGCCTTCATGCCGACAACGTGGTACCCACTGTCAACATAGTGGATTTCCCCCGTGACGCCACTGGAAAGGTCACTCAACAGGTAAACGCTTGCGCCGCCAACATCATCGAGTGTGGTGTTGCGCTTCAAGGGAGAATTGTATTGATTCCATTGAAGGATATAGCGAAAATCCCCGATGCCTGAAGCTGCCAAAGTTTTGACAGGGCCCGCAGAGATTGCGTTGACCCGGATATTCTCGCCCCCTAAGTCTACAGCAAGATATTTTACACTGGCTTCGAGCGCGGCTTTTGCAATCCCCATGACGTTGTAGTGGGGCATGACGCGCTGGGCGCCATGATAGGTCAAAGTAATAAGCGAACCGCCCTCAGTCATGAGTTTTGCGGCTTCACGGCAAGTTTCGGTGAAGGAATAGCAGGAAATGTCTAAGGAATTCAAAAAATTGCGTCGAGAGGTCTCTGCATATTTTCCTTTAAGTTCTTCCTTATCTGCATAGGCAATGGCATGAACAACGAAGTCAATGGAACCCCATTTCTCCTTTATAAGAGCAAATGTGCGGGCGATGTCGCCTTCTTTGCCAACATCACAAGGAACGACAAAGTCAAAACCGAGTGATTGTGCTAAGGGGCGGACCCTTTTCTCCAAAGCTTCGGATTGGAATGTGAAGGCAATCTCAGCGCCATGGGCTGCCAGGTTTTTTGTGATGCCCCATGCCAGGGAGTGGTCATTGGCAACTCCCATAATCAGTCCCCGTTTGCCAGACATCAAGCCTGTTTTTGGTGCTGTTTGCGTCATTGTCTTGTTATCCTCTTTTCAAAAAAGTGACCATGCCGATAAGTTCATGGCCTATTTATGGCGCAAATTGGGTCTATCATTCAAGACAATCTTACACCTGTCAGTTGATCATTGCCCTAAAAATCCTATTTTGTATTGGGAAGGCCCATAATAGGAGATTAAGAATATGACTCTAAAAAATTTATTGATCGCTGGAATGTTTGGTGCATTGGCAATGAGTGGTGCAAAAGCCGTGCCTGTTCATCTACTTGTTTCTCAAGAGAATATGGGAAAGGTTGAGCTTGTTAAATCATGGAGATGGTGTAAGCAGCACCCTCACCATCACAAGTGCCATCACCGCCACCATCCTGGTCATCATCACCGTTATCATCATATGTATGATGATCGGTACAATAAAAGAGAGAGCTATTGTCGTCACAATCCGTTTAGAGATGGATGCCAGCGGTTCTGTATGTTAAACCCCGGAACTTGCTCTACTAAGGGTAGGTATAAGTAGGGAGCTTGGAAAAAGATATTAAAGATTTTTAAAAAGCAAAAGGCAGGATAAATCCTGCCTTTTGATAAATTCATGTGGAAACTTCTTGATTAGAAGCCGGAACGGCTGTATCCACCGGAAGAACTGCGTCCACCAGGGCCGCCACGTCCACCACCATTTCCACCGCCGCCACCAAAACCACGATTTTCACGAGGTTGTTGCGGGCGAGCTTCAGAAACGCCGATAGCGCGTCCCAGAACTTCTGTGCCGTTCAATTTTTCAATTGCGTCGGCGGCTTCTGCGTCTGTTGACATTTCAACAAATCCGAAACCCTTGCTGCGTCCGGTATCACGGTCTGTGATAACTTTTGCAGACACAACTTGGCCAACGGATCCAAACAACTCTTCTAAAGTTGAATCGGACATGGCAAAAGCCAAATTGCTAACGTATAATTTTTTACTCACCTTGAAAAGACTCCTTTAAGTACTAATAATGGCCGCTTAAAGAGGTCTAAGCCAGGACTTGGGACTTCTAAAGCAACTTACAAAGGAAGTATAGCAGCTTTTAATAGTAAAAAGTAGGAAAAAATGAGAAGGGGCTAAAAATCTATCTGGTGAAAGAAAACATTGCTTTTATTTTAGTACTCGTTTAACAAAATTGGCGTCCTCTACGGGATTCGAACTCGTGTTGCCGCCGTAAGGCGTTAGCATGCATATCTCGGTATTGTTGGGCAGGAATTGAGGAAAAGAAACAAATTCAAGTATTTGGATTGACGCAAACTGATTTTAGTCATTACGATAAGATAGTAAGTAATTTTAACACTAAGGTGGAATGAGATGGTGGCGTCAAGTATTTCATTGAATTTATGTGCGCTTATGGTGATTTTAACACCTGTCTTGACTTATTCTTTACGTAACTTTTTTCCTCAAAATATGGATAAATTTAACTCGATCGCAGGTGGGCTTGGCATTGTGACAATCTTTGTTGCAATGATCCCTGGGATTGTTTCAACAATCCCTCTCATTTTGGCACAGGACCATTGGACATATCTTTCAAACTATCCCCGTGTTGCTTATGTTTTGTTTTTAATGGTGTTAATAGGGTTTCTTGCTATGTATACCTTGACAAAGCTTGTCTATGACGAAACAAAAAAAGGAGTAGATCCCTCTAATCTTATTTATTTTATTCACCTATCTGTCTTGTGTATTGTTGTTTTTATAGCCGTCTGTGTCCTTCCCGCTATCGGCAGAAGCAGCATGATTTCTTTATATCTTTTCACCGCTGTTTTGTGTTTTGAAATTCTTCTGGAAGAAAATGGCCTGATTCGACATTACAAAGAGCGGTTTCACAATGGCACACGCGCTATTATTGTCGGGTGCGGCATTCTTGGGTATATTTTTGGAAATTATCTTGTTCAGCATATACCGCACTTGTTCTATGCAGGGATACAAGGGATCATTATCGGCATTTTATTGCTGGTCATCCTTAAAACAGAATTCGACTTATTGGAGCAGAGATCTCACTTCCCAACTTTTTTGTTGAGTGCGTTATTTAAAATTATCCTTCTGTTCTTAATATTCTTTGTTCTCTAGCATACAAACAAATAATACAAGGAACCTCTTTTAGATTCTGTATAATTGGTGTCCCCTACGGGATTCGAACCCGTGTTGCCGCCGTGAGAGGGCGACGTCCTAGGCCTCTAGACGAAGGGGACACAATGGAGGAACGTTACGCAATTTTTGCCGAAAATGCAAGCCTTAAACGCGTCAGAACCTTACCACCCGACATAATTTAAAAATTAGCTAAAATGTGTTATTCCTCTTTGGT
>CAZXMD010000194.1:0-3310 GCA_964641635.1 uncultured Candidatus Finniella sp.
GGATACAAACGTCGCTCAATATTTATGGCTGCGCCTCCTCGCCCAAGGCCACAACAATATCTGTTGCGTTGGGGATGATGACCAGTCCATTTATGGCTGGCGCGGAGCCGAAATCGGAAATATTCTGAGATTTGAGAAGGATTTTCCCGGAGCTGCCATTATACGCCTGGAGCAAAACTACCGCTCAACCACCCATATCCTCGGTGCAGCGTCCGGCCTCATTGAAAAAAACAAAGGCCGCTTAGGAAAAACTCTTTGGACGGAAATCGATGGGGGTGAAAGGGTTCTGATCCGCGGCACATGGGATTCTGAAGACGAAGCGCGTTTTATTGGTGACGAGGTCGAAGCCACGCAGCGCCAAGGCGTCCCTCTAGCAAAAATGGCCGTACTGGTCCGCGCAGGCTATCAAACCCGTGAATTCGAAGATCGGTTTTTAACATTAGGCATCCCCTATAAAGTGATTGGAGGCTTGCGGTTTTATGAACGCCAGGAAATTCGGGATGCCATGGCTTATATGCGCCTCTTAAGCCAACCGGATGACGGCCTGGCCTTTGAGCGCATCATTAATACCCCCCGGCGTGGTATTGGGGCAACGACGCTGCAACTGATCCATACCTATGCCAGAGAAAACGCCATTTCCTTACCTCAGGCCGCCCGCATACTCTGTGAAACCGACTCTATCCGGGGAAGCGCCCGCACGGCCTTGCGGACTTTTTTCCTGAATCTCGACCGCTGGCGAAATTCCCTTCAAAATGATCACCATGTCACTGTTACAAAGGTGGTTTTAGACGAATCCGGGTACACGGGCATGTGGCGGGAGGACAAGTCTCCGGATGCTCCGGGTCGCCTTGAAAACCTGAAAGAATTGATCCGGGCTATGGAGGAATTTGATACCTTAGGAGGATTCCTAGAGCACGTCAGCCTGGTCATGGACGCCACCAAAAAAGACCAGGCGGACATGATCCTGATCATGACCCTCCATGCCGCCAAGGGACTTGAATTTGACACGGTCTTTCTCTCCGGTTGGGAAGAAGGTCTGTTCCCACATCCTCGCGCCCTTGATGAGAAGGGGCAGGAAGGCCTGGAGGAAGAACGGCGCCTAGCTTATGTTGGCCTCACACGCGCCCAGCGCAAAGCCATCATTACTTTTGCGCTCAACCGCCGGACATACCAGGGATGGCAGCACATGTTGCCATCACGCTTTATCAAGGAATTGCCCACTGATCACATAACGCTCATTCAACCCAACGGCAGTCAGCTTTCCGTAGCTTCCGCATCTCCACGACCCTCTGCCACAAAGGCATTTATCGACGCGGAATTTTCTGACATCCCTTTGCGACCTCATCATGGCCACCGTGCGCAAGATCGGGTCTTTCATCAAAAATTTGGGTATGGCCGCATTATTGCCGTCAATGGAGACCAGCTGGAAATTGGCTTTGACGCAGCAGGCGTTAAAAAAGTCATGGCCGACTTTGTTGAGAAGGAATAAGGTTTAAATGTTCTGGAGAGTTTTTTTTCATTGTGAACCAACCGTAGCAGCAGACCTTGGAAGCGCCTTGGAAGATCATGTTTCTGCGGTCTCCTGGTTTGAAACCAAGGATTCAAATTTTTGGGTGGTTGAAGCGATTACAACGACAGAACCAAACCGGGAAGAATTTGCCAATATTCTTAACACGGCTTGCGCAAGTTTAAATACCCCCATCCCTTGCCTGATCATTGAGGAGTTACCCGACACAGATTGGCTTGAAGCCACCTGGCGGAACTTTCCCCCCCGGCAAATCGGGCGCTATTATGTTTATGGAAGCCACACAACCCCTGAACCACCAGAAGGTTCTGTGACCCTTGAAATCAATGCAGCGACAGCTTTTGGATCTGGCGAACATGAGACGACCACAACATGCCTTCTCACCCTGGATGATTTAGCAAAGCAGGGCCTCACCTTTCAAAAGCCAATTGATATGGGGTGTGGTTCCGGTATTTTAGGCATTGCCATTGCAAAAAAGTGGGGGATTCCCGTTGTTGCCGCCGATAACGACCCGGAATCCGTGCGCGTAGCCTCAAACAATGCTGTCCTCAATCATTGTGACACGCTTTTCAGCGCCTATTTAAGTGACGGATTTGAAAGCCCAGACGTTCAGAATCATGGACCTTACGACCTCATCGTTGCCAATATTTTAGCAACGCCGCTCATTGAGATGGCCCCCTCTTTATCGGGCTCGCTAGCTCCAAAAGGTCTGGTAATTTTATCGGGCTTGCTAAGCCGACATCGAGATGACATCGTCAAGGCTTATGAGGCAGAAGGCCTACATTTGGTAAGCCACCGAACCTTGAATGATTGGGAAGCCTTGTTGTTGAAGAAGGGGTGATAGCCCCTCTTCAATACTGTTAAGTTACGATCCTCGTGAAAATCTCTTGGGAGGGCTTTTTTTAGGACCATTCGGGTTAAACCCAGAAGGTTTGTTCTTTGTTGCCCCCCATGGTTGACCTGACGGACGCGCACCCTGTTGAAACGGTTGTTGACCAGCAGCTGAATCACGTCGTGGTTTGCCCCATGACTTACCCTGAGGTTTTCCTTGGGATTGTCCTTGAGATTCACCAGAAGCTTCTCTTCTTGGTCTGTCCCATGCTTTACCTTGAGAGTCACTCGACCCCTCTCGTTTTGGCTTGCCCCACGACTGGCCAAAAGTGTCACCGGAAGATTGCTTCTTACGTGGAAATTCTGGACGGCCTTGGCTTGCACCACCATTGTTTGATCTTGCTCCATTGGAGCGCCCCTTATATGGTCTGCCCTGATTGGAACGACCACCACCACCTTGATTGGCTGGCTCTTTAGGTGCTCCTGGATTCATTAATCGGTTAATCGCATTCCATTTTGCATTATCATCCGGACAAATTAAGCACAAAGCATTACCCTCTGTACCTGCGCGAGCCGTTCTGCCGATACGATGAATATAATCTTCAGGACATTGAGGCAAATCATAGTTAATAACGTGTCGAATATGAGGAATATCCAGTCCACGAGCAGCAACATCCGTTGCAACCATAATTCTGGTTTTGCTGTTGCGGAACTGCAAAATCGCCCGATCACGTTGACGCTGCTTCAAATCACCATGGATGGAATCGGCGCTTAAATCTTGACGACGTAACTTATCTGCCAATTGGTCTGCGCCCCGTTTTGTTTTGACAAATATGATGACGGAACCATCCCGCTCATTCAACTCCCTTAAGAGATTCGGGAACTTCTCCCCAGCAGTGGTGCGGATAATCTCCTGTTTAATATTTGGCGCAGCCTTTGTGGTTGAATCAACAC
>CAZXMD010000195.1:0-3301 GCA_964641635.1 uncultured Candidatus Finniella sp.
GATTGAAGATCAGGTGGGGCTTTCCTCTGCCAAAGACGCTTTAAAATGGGGCGCAGACTGGTTGGGTGGGAACGCGGTTGTTATTGAACAGCGCATCGTTGCCCAAAAGCCTGGCAAGGATGGACAAAGAGATGAACATAAGGATGAACAAAGAGAATCGACATGGAAGCCTATCGTTCCGATCCCTAAAAATGTGCCGGCCCCTGATATTGTTGGCAATAAATACCTGAACGTCATGCTGAAAGGGGGAAACAAGGCGACAAGTCGTCATGCCTATCGGGATGCGCAAGGCAATCTCTTAGGATACGTGGTAAGAATCGAGAAACCGCCTGTCGTCCAACCGGACGGCAGCGTTAAAATTCCGAAGGTTACGCCGCCCCTGGCCTATGGCGAAGATGCGCGGGGCTATAAATATTGGAAGTGGCGGGCATTTTATCAGGACGAAAACAGGACGCCCTATGGCCTCGAAAAGCTGGCGCAAGACAAGGACCAGGCAATACGTAAGCCGGTTCTCGTCGTGGAAGGAGAAAAGACGGCGGATAAAGCCCGGGAAGATTACCCCGATTACCATGTCCTCACCTGGCTTGGCGGCGCCGGGGCCGTTGGCAGGACCGATTGGTCATGCCTTGTAGGAAGGCAGGTAACCATCTGGCCTGATTACGATTATGACCAGGGCAGCCAAAAAGCAGCCCAAAAACTTCACCAGATATTGACCCGCCTCAATAGAGATGCCGATAAGGGAAACCTCGTTGGGGTGGTTGACCTTCCCGATCACTTGCGCCATGGACCCGAACCTTTGGAGGATGGATGGGATCTGGCGGACCCGCTTCCCAAACATTGGACGCCGGATACGGTGCGAAGGATGATCAGGGAGGCGTTGCCCCAGCGGGATAAGGATAAAGAGACGCCAACCCTCCCGCCTCAAAAAGATCCCTTGAGTTACAAGAGGGAGCAGTTTGAGAAGGCGCGTTTGCCCATAAACCAGGAGTGGTGCGCAACCCTCGGATTCATGATACAGCACAGGCGGCTTCCCGATACGCCGGAAGAATTGAGCGCTGCCTGGTGGCAAGGGGAGCGCCTCACGGCCATTGAGGGACGGCTGTATAACCAAATATCGGAAAAAGGCGGCAGGATCAATGAAAAACGACTCACCCTGAACGCTAGGAAAGAGCTTTCAAGGAACCAGAGCGCGCCGGATCCTGTCTTGCTGTTTGGGAAGGCGTCAAACCTCACGGAAGACCGGCTTAAACAGTTTGAACAGCATGCCTTGATCCATCGGGACAGGACAAACCGATTGCCAAACCCTTCAGAGATGGAAAAGATTTGGCAGGCTGTTAAAGTTCATTGCCAGGCTATGAATCATGAAAGGCTTGATGATAAAGCTGATAAGCAGGTTTCAAAAGCCATTCATACCCAGGACTTATCCCAAAAGCTTAATGAAACACCTTCTTTCCGAACCCTTGTCTATCGTTTCCTCATTGAGCAACAAGCCGTTTTAGCACAGATCAGGGATGGCAAGGAAACAAGCCTTTCTACCCTACAGAACAATCAAACCCAGGCATCCTGCTCAGAAAAGCTTAACCGGATAGATGAAAAAGTGCGGGATATGGATAAATTATCCCGGGAGATAAAAGACCGGGACCTGAACCGGCAAAACCAGCGAGGGATAGATATTTAAATTAGATGCGAAGCGGGACAAATCATCTGAAAAATAGAGGGTAGGAGAAATGAAGCAGGCTACTCCCCCCCCGCTAAGCCAGATTAGTAAGAGTCAAATGAAGTTGTTATTAACTCATAAACACAGCGCATCTATGCAATCACTCATTTGTGTGATGCCTCATAAGATAAGAAGATAAACATACCTTCCCGTCGCCTCATGAAGGCAACGTGAGCATCTATCAGTAGGTCTTATTGGTATCGCTAGAATTAGTTGGTTTGAAATAAACCCTATCATCCGCCACAAAAAAAGTTGGGTCGTCGCCAAATATGTCTACCTTTTGACGAGGTGGTGGAGAGGCATCTGGCTTCACGGGCTTTTCCCAGTGTAATTTAAACCAAGGATGATGAATCCTCTCTGCTTGAACCGGATTAACGTTTTCTTCTTTACGTTTTTCGGTCTCACAAGCTCCAGCACAAGATGCTTGTTGTAAGAAAAGCCCAGTGCTTAATATAATCAAAGGAAATAACTTATTCTGTTTCATTTGAACCTCCTACTTTAGTGTTTTGAACTTCTTCCATACCGTTTGCCTTTTCATTTCTTAGAACTTTATTAATAATATCGAAAATACTTCCATTAATCATGGTAGCACGATTTCTGTTATTGTCAATCTTGGGGTTTGGTCCTGCGACATGAACCCCCACCACGGGTTTTGGAAAATATTCTTCTGAATCTTCTGCAATCTCAATTTCTGCATCAAGGATTACAGGTCCCCCACTATTGCCTTCATGTGTGTTAGCATCATGCATCAATAGAGGTTCTCTGATTCCCGTAATAGTACCTGTGTCTTCAAACATAATGGGATACCTAGACCGACTTTTTTCAAATAAATCATTTGGGTAACCAATCACACGCACTGATTTATTAAGAAGTTCTTTCTCTTGTAAAGCCAAAAGTGGTAGAGAAGAGTTAGGGTAGATTTTCTTTGTCAATTCAATAATTGCAATGTCACATCCCCCCTGGCAATAATCTTCAGGAACAAAAAACCTTGCTACTTCAGAACGATCTGAAGCTTCACCTTTATTATAGCCTGAATAATAGATGGGATCTGTAAAAAAG
This sequence comes from uncultured Candidatus Finniella sp., assembly GCA_964641635.1. Taxonomy (GTDB): domain Bacteria; phylum Pseudomonadota; class Alphaproteobacteria; order Paracaedibacterales; family VGCI01; genus VGCI01. Next base: position 2,777 of record CAZXMD010000195.1, read on the forward strand.
CGCTTTCCCCCTTCGCACTCCACAAGATTGTGAGCTGCTGTAAGAAGGTGTTTATCTGAAACTTTAAAAGCTGTGCCAACTATATTCAATTTTCTAATTGGATCCTTGGCAACAAGCAACCCTATGCTATTATAGGGTTCCTTCTCAACGTTAACGACTTCTCGACGTGTGTCATTTTCAATAACAGTATCAAAGAAACTTGGATCAATTGTGTCTCCAAATAACGATTGAACATTCCAGATATCTGAAAGCAATCTAGCATGTTGATTATATTGAACCTTATTTTTTACGACACGTTCATGATTATGTTTAGTATCCTGTTCAACAGCAAAAGAATGCTTGACGACAGAGCACGCTACCAATAATCCGATAAGTAATTTTTTCATCATTTTTGCCTCTACATAATTTTGTGTGTTGTTAGAAGTTTCAACATTTTAGTACGGATGAACACTTGGTAATATGATTTTTAAAATTAAGGATTAGTACTCAGCTTTAGATAACACGAAATATAGATAAAGATACCTA
>CAZXMD010000196.1:0-2077 GCA_964641635.1 uncultured Candidatus Finniella sp.
GGAAGTTGCAGTGGGCATTCCAACAGCAAAAGTAGAGAAATTAAGCTCTTTCGCATGGTCTGTCGCCGAAATCCTTCGCGGTGATTTCAAGCAATCAGAGTATGGTAAAATTGTCTTGCCTTTCGTTGTGCTGCGCCGACTGGATTGCTTGTTAGAGCCAACGAAAAATGCCACCATTAAAGCGTATGAAAGCTTGCCACAAGGCATCGACGATCAAACCAAAGATATGATGTTATTTGGCGCGGTGGGTGGTGGACTGAAGCTTTATAACTTCAGCCAGCTGACATTTTCAAAAATCCATGGCCAAGACCCTGCCGATGTTCATAGAAACCTTCTGGACTATATAACCAAGTTTAATGCCAGTATCCGCGATATTTTTCTTGAGAAATTTCTGTTTATTGACCAACTCAAGCGCCTTAAAGATGGCGGCATACTTTGGCAGATTTTTGATCGCTTTTGCCAGATTGATCTTCACCCCGACCGTGTCTCAAACATCGAAATGGGCTACCTGTTTGAAGACCTAATCCGCAAATTCTCAGAGATTTCAAACGAAACTGCTGGGGAGCATTTTACTCCACGTGAGGTTATTCGGCTGATTGTTGACTTGCTTCTCATTAATGATACTGATGCTTTGGCAGGTTCTGGTATTATCCGCACAGTCTATGACCCAGCCTGCGGTACGGGTGGCATGCTGACATTGATGGAAGAAGCTATGAAGGGCTTCAACCCCAAAATTCGTGTTGAATTATATGGCCAGGAATTGAATCCTGAGTCTTTTGGTGTTTGCAAGTCAGATATGCTGATTACGGGTCATAACCCTGAGCAAATTGCTTTCGGGAATACGCTGACTGAAGACGCGCATAAGGATAAGAAATTTCACTATATGCTCTCCAACCCACCATATGGGGTGGATTGGAAAAAGTACCAAGAGCCGATAGTAGATGAGTATGAGAAGATGGGAATGGATGGGCGTTTTGGCGCGGGCCTCCCTCGCGTATCCGATGGCCAGCTTTTATTCCTCCAGCACATGATCTCGAAAATGCGGGATGATACAGCTGGTTCTCGCATTGGGATTGTTATGAATGGCTCACCGCTTTTCACAGGTGGCGCAGGTTCCGGGGAGAGTGAAATCCGCCGCTGGATGTTTGAGAATGACTGGGTTGAGGCCATTATTGCCTTGCCGACAGACCTCTTTTATAATACCGGCATCCAAACTTATGTTTGGATGCTGACCAACAAAAAGGACGAAGAACGCCGTGGCAAGGTTCAGCTGGTGGATGCAAGCAGCGAGCGTTTTTGGCAATCGATGCGGAAAAGCCTTGGCGATAAGCGCCGTGAAATCCCTGAAAAAGCACGCGAAGAGATTGTGAAAATTTACAATGAAATGCTGAATGGGGAGTCCGGCTGGGAGGAATACTCAAAAATCTTCGATAATGAAGATTTCGGCTACCGTGAAATTCGGGTGGAACGTCCCTTAAAGCGGAACTTCCAATTTTCGCGGGAGCGATTAGAACTTTTGAAGCGGGATAAAAACTTCCTGAAGCTTGAGCCTGCAGAGCAAAAAGAGCTTTTGACCGCACTTTCTGCCAATGTGCCTCCTGACCTCTTCAAAAACCGTGATACATTTGAGGGGGTACTGAAAAAAGCCCTAAAGGATGTGAAGGTAAAAATCTCCGCTCCATTGAAAAAGGCCATCCTCTCCGAATTGTCTGAGAAGGATGATATAGCAGATGTCTGCACCGATGCCAATGGCAATATTGAGGCCGATACAGATCTGCGAGATCATGAGCTTGTTCCGCTAAAAGAAAATTGGCAGGAGTATATCGCGCGCGAAGTAAAACCTTTCTTACCAGATGCATGGGTGGATGAAAGCTATAAGGATTCCAGCGATGGCCAACCAGGTCGCGTAGGCTATGAAATTAACTTTAATCGCTCTTTCTACAAATATGTCCCACCGCGTCCAGTGGCTGAGATTGATGAAGAACTGAAAATCCTTGAGGTCGAGATTGCCAACCTCTTGAAAGAAGTCGTAGTATGAGTAAAGAAAGAAGTCATTCTGTAGTTTTTAGAAACCCAA
>CAZXMD010000196.1:2087-3231 GCA_964641635.1 uncultured Candidatus Finniella sp.
ATGGTCTACCAAAAGAGCTCGCTATCTTTTTTGTGAGCGTCGGGAAAAGTCTAGCGAAGAGGACATCCAGTTAACCGCTAGCCAGGGTTACGGTGTTATCTCACAAGCAAGGTATATCGAGCTTGCGGACAGTAAAGTTATGGCCGCCACGGCAGGTACAAACAACTTTCAAAAGGTATTTGAAGGCGACTTTGTTATTAGCCTTAGAACTTTTGAAGGCGGCATAGAGTACGCTCACGAAGAAGGCTGTATTAGCCCTGCATATACCGTGCTGAAACCATCTCTAGAAGTCTATGCCCCTTATTTTCGTCATCTATTAAAATCACAGGTATTTATATCTATATTGCAAACAATGATTACAGGTATTCGTGATGGTAAATCTGTTAAATTTAAGAATTTTGCTGATCTTGTTTTGCCGCTTCCCAATAAGGGAATCCAACAAGAAATCGCTGATTTTTTGGATCGAGAAACTGCTCGTATCGATCAACTGATTGAGAAAAAGGAAGCAATTATACAGCTGTTACCACCCAGAGCTGAGGCAATAATTGACTATGCGTTAACAATGCCAGAAACAAAATGGCTGAGATTTGGTCATATTGCAAAAATTGCAATGCGCCCTGTTAACAGGCAAGAATCAGAGCTTTATGTGCCCATTGGTTTATATAATCGTGGCCGCGGTCTATTTCACAAAGGATCTACTTGTGGTAGTGATCTTGGTGATTCAACATTTAACTGGATCAAACCGAATGACCTTATTTTCAGTGGTCAATTTGCCTGGGAGGGCGCGGTAGCTCTTGCAGGCAATAATGACGAGGGAAAGATTGCTTCACATAGATACCATATTTATACAGCTATCGAAGGGATCAAGACTGCGTATTTATTTTCTTATTTTCGTACACATCGTGGTAAATTCATTATGGATGATTGTTCTAGAGGATCAGCTGGCCGGAATAGGCCACTAAACACAAACAGATTGGAAAAAGAGCTCATTCCTATCATGTCTGAAAGTATCCAACAACAGATTTGTGAATTTATAAAGCAAGAGAGTGTTCTGAAATCAAAAATCACACATTCCATCGCGATGTTGGGTAGTTTCAGAAACTCTCTCATCACAGAGGCTGTCACTGGTCAGCTTGATATTCTA
>CAZXMD010000197.1:0-3221 GCA_964641635.1 uncultured Candidatus Finniella sp.
TCAAAGCTCGCCTCATATATATCATTCCCCAAAAATACGGAGAAAAGGTTCGTAAAAAGGTTAGAAAACAGAAGCGCCTTCTGAGGCGTGAGTTCCCGGTCTCCTAATTCCAAGGCTTTAAGGGTATGGGCGCTCATGCCTGTCTGTTCAGCGAAAGCAAGCCTTGTAAGCCCCACTTTTTTCCTTAAATTCTGAAGCCTTTTACCTCGTTCAATTATTATATTTTTTTCAACCATCCAAGCTACTCTTATAACGGGTAAACAAAAATAGGGAAAAGTAAGTACTTTAATAGACCCTACAGCCAACATCCTTACAAATACATAACATAAATTTTCTACCTGTACCAATTTTTCTTTACGTTTCTACCTTTAATTTTAAAGAATCTTAAAACAGGACCAAGATTTATTCTGGCACTAAGGAGCGGATAACCAAGGAACACAAGAAATTCACCTGTAGGCAAATGAAAATAAATAGATATTGTGAGGTGTACCTATTTTGCGTATCTCTTTCACCCTAAGGCTGTAGGGTGTGTCATCATTTAAGTCAGACGCAACGAGCAAAATTCAAAACATACATGCAAAAACATCAAGATAGTCGTTGCTGCGGGCGTGGCGAAGCAATTCAAGACGACAACCTCATTCTTTGCCTCTGCTTCACCCCTCGACGCAAATTTTGCGACTATGGCAGGCAGTTTTTCAAGGATTCCCCACCCGGGTGGTTAATCGTCGCAGCACATTAGAGACCTCTATTTTTTTAGTTCAACCATAACCTCATTACGTCGGAAAAAAGGTAACGTCCAGGGCGGATTAAAGAAGGCATATATTGGACTGGAAAGGGCTTGCAGCTTCTGTCTTTTTATTAATTCCTCCAATTTTTCAGTATGTTTTTGAAGGCTTTTCTCGGTTGGCAAACCTGAAAAACGAATAACAGCAAAGCGTTTAGGCGGCAACTCTTTGAGCGTCACTAAATTGTTGTTTGGCTTCGGCAGAGTTTGGATAGAATAATCTCTCGGCATAAAAAAGCGGACTGTCCATAGATTTTCTGAGCCTTGTTGGGTAACAGGGGCTGTCATGGCAATTTTTTGACTTTGCTCCTGACTGACAGGGGCTGTCATTGCCACTTTCTGACTCGAGCTATTGTTGCCAAAGATATAATTTGCAATCAGTCGAAAGCCCTTGTTAATGGCTTCCTTACGCTCACCAGAAACTTCTACTTCCGCTGCAATGAGGCCTTCATAGTCGCGAATTTCTATCTGACCATAGGATTCAACAACCGAATATTTTGCTTGCTCAACTTGACTCATGATTACCCCTGTAAAAGTTACGGCTAAAACAACAAAACCGCCCAAAATCCACCATTTTCCTTGTTTCATATGGTATTTGCCTCCCTACTTATTTGAATTAATGTTAATGTTTCAATTTCTTCAATACAAAATCCTCGAAAGAATTAATGGCTGTATTATCTGTGCGAGCCGCATTCAATGTTAAGTAAGTGGGTAATCACAAATCCGGACTTCTACCAGAGATTGTCCGATAAGCCCCTAATGCTTCATCTCGTGAATGTTGAAGGTTAACTATGGGTTTTGGATAGTTTGCGCCCAAAATGACTCCGGCTGATCGTAATACCTGATCAGGGGCTTCCCAGGGTTTGAATAAAAATTGGTTGGGAAGCTTAGCCAACTCTGGCACAAAACGACGGGTGTAAACACCATCCGGATCAAACTTTTCCCCCTGGGTAATGGGATTGAATATGCGAAAGTAGGGAGCCGCATCAGCGCCTGACCCCGCAACCCACTGCCAACTTGCGCTATTGCTGGCAAGATCAGCATCTAGCAAACAATCCCAAAACCAATCTTCGCCGTGACGCCAATGAATGCGTAAGTTTTTTACGAGAAAAGAGGCCACAATCATGCGAACCCTATTGTGCATAAAACCTGTTTGCCAAAGTTCCCGCATACCAGCGTCAACGATCGGGTACCCCGTTTGTCCTTTTTGCCAGCTTTCCAGAAGGAAGTGATTATCTTGCCAGGGAAAGGCATCAAATTTACTTTGAAAGTTTTTTCTGGGTAGTTCTGGAAAATGATAAAGCAGATAATATGAGAATTCCCGCCAGCCTAATTCGGATAAGAAACAATCAGTATCCGTAAACCAGGAGTTGCCAAGCCCATGTGCTTGAGCGCTATGCCAAACCTGATTCGGTGATATTTCACCAAAGTGAAGATGGGGGGATAATTTGGAAATATTTGACTTGGCAGGAAAATTTCTACCTTCTTTATATCCTTCAAAGCCATGATCCAAAAAGGCCGTCAGTCTTCTTTGAGCCGCTTTTTCACCGATATCCCAATAATTTTGCAATTTTTCATGCCAGGCTCTAGGGCCCAACAAATTGAGGGTAGCGATGGTATTTTTATTGTTGGGGTCTTCTATCAAAGTTAATTGTTTTGGTTTTGGTATCGGAATTCTGGGTTGGGGCGCTTGTAAACACCCGTTTCGAAAATAAGGAGTGTACACCTTATACCACGTACCGTCTTTTTTGACAATTTTCCAAGGCTCCCAAAGGAGTGAGGCGTTGAAACTATGGCATTCTATGTTTTGGCTCTTGAGAGTGGCTTTGATGTCTGTATCCTCTCGGATACGCGATGGCTCATAGCATCGGTTCCAATACACGGCATCCACCTTATTTTCTTTAATGAGTTTCAAAAGAATGTCCTGGGAACGCCCAGCATACACATTAAGATTATTATTCAATTGGTTATTCAGATCTCTTAGGGAATGGTGTAGCCACCATTTACTGGCGCTGCCTAAACCAAAAGTTTCCTTCTGACCCTCATCAAAAATATAAACTGGCATCACGGAGCCGCTTTCAGCTGCTGCAAACAGTCCTGGATTGTCGGATAGCCGGAGGTCTTGCCTAAACCAGAAAATAGTCCTTTTTTTGATCATTTTACACTCCTATGCATAGGTTTGATCATATCATGGGAGACTGCTGATCCATAGCTTTGAGATTCTCATCTGTTTACCCGGCGTAGAATAGAACAAGAATCTTGTAAAATGGCTCTTATTCAAATACTTTTAATAAAAAGACTGGATGATTTTATATGAATATTGCAATTATCATATCAATTAGCGCAACAATCCTTTCCAGCCTCGCGGCTGTACTCCTCTCAATAAAAGAAGCACGGAGGAAAAAAGCATCTCTGGAGGAAGAAAAAAAACAAAGAC
>CAZXMD010000198.1:0-3184 GCA_964641635.1 uncultured Candidatus Finniella sp.
TTGGCAGCACGGGTAAAAGCGGGGTTTCCGACCAGTTTTCCGACCACGACAGGTGTTGTGACCCCTGTGAGTGGGGGGAGGCGGGCTTTAAATTTTTGAACCGAAGCTCACACTATAATAGTGCTTCGCAATAGACCTTTTGAAGTATGGTGCGTCCTAGAGGATTCGAACCTCTGACCCACGGCTTAGAAGGCCGTTGCTCTATCCAGCTGAGCTAAGGACGCCTTGTAGAAAAACTCATGTTGAAGAAGAAGCCCTTTGTGAACCTTCCTTGGTTCTTCACTTTGAAACTTACACTTGCATGATATCTTTTTGCTTCGTGCTAAGCAAGTCGTCAATCTTTTTGATGTGATTGTCTGTAATGGTTTGAACGTCACCAGAAAGGCGGTGTAATTCATCCTCAGAAATTTCTCCATCCTTTTCCCATTTCTTCAGCATTTCCATACCATCTCGACGGACGTTGCGGACACTGATGCGAGTATCTTCAGCATACTTGCCAGCAATTTTGACCAACTCTTGGCGGCGTTGCTCGCTCATAGGGGGCAAGGGAATGCGGATCAATTGACCATCAGCTGCGGGGTTCAGGCCAAGATCTGAGTCACGGATTGCTTTCTCAACAACTTTGACCATGCTCTTGTCCCAAACCTGTACGGTCAGGAGTCGGGGTTCAGGGACATTAATCGTTGCGATTTGATTGAGCGCCATCAAAGACCCATAAACATCAACCTTAATGGTGTCGAGTAAATTCACGGAAGCTCGTCCTGTCCGAAGGCCCGTAAATTCACGGACAAGAATGTCGAACGCACTATCCATACGTTTTCCAATGTCGTTTAAGCGTTGATCTGTCATGTCTCGATTCCTTTACTCATTAGATGTCTTTATTATTTAACCAGGGTAAAATTTCCTTCACCACGAATAACCTTAGCAAAGCCCCCAGCTTCATAAATAGAGAAAATAGCGACAGGAACTAAGTTTTCCCGCGCCAGAGCAATAGCCGTTGCATCCATGACGCCGAGATTGCGGGTTAAAATGTCATCATAGGAAAGGGTAGGGTGAAACTCTGCTGTGCGGTCCGTAAGAGGGTCGGCGCTATAAACACCGTTTACCTTTGTCGCCTTTAAGAGCAAATCGCATCCCATTTCCGAGGCCCGTAAGGCCGCAGCTGTATCTGTCGTAAAGAAGGGATTTCCGGTGCCACCTGCAAAAATAACAACACGGTTTTTTTCCAGGTGATTGATGGCGCGGCGGCGGATATAGGTCTCTCCGATGGCCTCAATGGGGAAGGCGCACATCACACGGCAGGGGATACTCGCATGCTCAATGGCATTTTGAAGGGCCAGGGCATTAATAATGGTCGCCATCATACCCATGTAATCCGAAGTAGCGCGGTCCATGCCATGGGTTTTTGAACCGGCGATTCCCCGGTAGATATTACCGCCTCCAACCACAATAGAGATCTGAATGCCCAAATCACGGACTTGAGCAATCTCACAAGCCAACTTTTCCAGCATCTCCTGGTTAATGCCTTGTGAGCTAGAATCAGGCCCTGCTAATGCTTGTCCGGAAATCTTCAATAATACCCGGTGATGGAGGGGTTTTGAGGAAGAGGAACTGGGTTTCACCATCTCATTTTATACCATCTTAAAATGTGGAGTCCGGATTAGCCTGTAATGCCTGCTTGCGCTTGGACTTCAGCTGCAAAGTTGGATTCAGCTTTTTCAACGCCTTCACCCAAGGCATAACGGACGTAAGCCTTTAGCTGTACGGGCGCGTTCAACTCTTTGGCAGCATTTTCCAGCATCTCACGAATTTTGGTTTTGCCATCAATAATAAAAGTTTGCTCCATTAACACAACTTCTTCATAGAACTTGCGCAAGCGTCCATCAACCATTTTAGCGATAATTTCTTCTGGCCGACCTGAGGCACGAGCTTGCTCGGTAACAATCGTGCGTTCCCGCTCTAAGGAGGCCGGATCCATGTCCTCAATATTTAAAGCTTGAGGGTTTGCTGCAGCGACGTGCATTGCAATACGCTTTCCAAGATCAGCCAACTTTGTTTTGTCGCCTGTAGATTCAAGGGCAACCAATACCCCGATTTTGCCAAGGCTAGGAGCAACGGCATTGTGAACGTAGGAAGCAATATGACCTTGGGAAACACTTAAGCGCACAAGACGGCGTAAGTGCATGTTTTCTCCAATAACAGCAATAAGGCGCGTCACTTCTTCATCAACCGTAGAGGACTCACCCGGGAATGCGGCTGTTTTTAAGGAGTCAACGGTATAATCCTGCTTTGCAGCAATAAGGGCTGTGCTGCGAACGAGATTCTGGAATTTATCATTTCTGGCAACAAAGTCCGTTTCTGCGTTAATCTCAACAACAGCGCCGGCCGTCCCGTTACTTGCATCATCAATGGCCACGCCGACGAGGCCTTCTGAGGCAACGCGGCCTGCTTTCTTTGCTGCTGCTGCAAGCCCCTTTTTACGAAGCCAATCAATAGCAGCTTCCATATCGCCCTCAACTTCTGTGAGGGCCCGCTTGCAATCCATCATGCCAGCGCCTGTTCTTTCCCGTAGATCTTTAACCAGGGCTGCTGTAATTTCCGCCATAACTCAATACTCCTTTAAAAACGAAAAGATATGGTCAACAATTTCTATTTAGACGTTGTCGGTATCTTTTTCTTGTTCCTTTTTTTCAACCTGTTGTCTGGTTTTAGACCCCTCTGCACTTTCAACGCTTTCTTCAGGCGCAGCTTCTACAGCTAAATCATTGGCTTCCACCATTGGTTCGGCGACAGAGGCCGCCACTGTAACGGCTTCATCTAAAACTTCAGAGGGTGTTCCAGCGATAATGTCTGCATCAAAATCCTCAACGGGCACTTCCGTAGAGGCGCCCAGGTCAATACCGGCAGAAGTCATTTCTGCTTGAAGGCCATCTAATACAGCTCCGGAGATCAGTTCGCAATAAATTCCGATCGCGCGCAAAGCATCATCGTTTCCAGGGATAGGGTATGCGACCCCCTCAGGATCAGAATTGCTGTCAAGGACCGCAACAACAGGGATATTTAACCGGCGTGCTTCCTGGATGGCAATAGCTTCTTTATTGGTATCAATGACAAATAGAATATCAGGTAAGCCACCCATTTCGCGGATACCGCCAAGCGACGCCTGCAGTTTGCCCTGCTCGCG
>CAZXMD010000199.1:0-3100 GCA_964641635.1 uncultured Candidatus Finniella sp.
ATATGGCGGATGGACAGAAGGGCAAGGACATAGCTCTATCCTCTACGCAAAAAGCAGTGGCTTGGTGCGACTACCTGGAATCCCACGCCCGTCGAATTTATGGAATGGTTTTGGACACCACATACGAGCCTAAGCCATCGCTATCCAAAGCAGATGAATTGCTGGCGTGGATGCGTAAACAATCGAACCACACCAACCAACCCTTAAAGCGCCGATTCATCATGCGGTATTCCAAGTTCAGAAGCTCCAAAGAGCTTGATCCCCTTCTATCTGATCTCATGCAGATGGATCGCATTCGGGAAGGGCCTGAAGGGATCTTTAGAGTTGTTCCTTAAGGTTAGCTATGAGTTAATGGATATAATCTTATTAGAAGAAAAAAACTCTGTTGGAAGGATGTAGACATGAGTTGGGTTACATGTGAATTAGATAATGAGCTTGCTACAGGCGATAAAATAGTTGAGTTAATCTCTCTTGGCAAAACCTTGTTGGTAATGGGAGAGGAATCAATGGCAGAGATAAATTCCCTAGAAGGCGAGAAATCAACAAAAAAATGCTTATTGGGCTATGGTATTAAGAATTTTTTAGTTGCTCGGGGTTTTGATCAATGGATTGAATTTATTGATATTCTTTCATGGGGGGCAAATGTTAAGCAAGATAAAATTAACAGAGAAATCATTAAAAATATTTTGTTGAATGTAACTAAACTCCTATTAGACTGTTATGAAATATGGGAACACGTAAATACTGAGGTTGAAAAAGCCAAAAGGGATTGGTTGGCTAAACCTATACATATTGATCAAATTATCGGTATACCTTCTTTAAATGGACTGAACAAATCTGTTTCCGCTTTTTTATCCCAATCTAAGTGCGCTATCAAAGAGTTCACTAATCTAATAGAACCTTTCCTTCAGACTAGCCCTCCTAAAGCTTCACGCGGCGATACATGCTTGATAACTGATCAAAAAATAGAAAAATGGGCAAGTCTAACTCTTAAAAATGATATTCTTGTTAAATTTTTTAAAAACATATCCTCTGATAGTTCCTCTTTGAAACATATTATACACCTTAGAAATCGTAATGAGCACGATCATGATATCGAAGGAAAGCTGAAGCTCTATAATTTTCGCCGCGAAGGGGATAATCTAATAGCTCCCATGTGGCAGCTTCAAGGAGAACCAGCATACTCAATTTCTAGGTCAATGGAAGAAATCCCTCATATAATGTTGGATAGCTTAGAAGCGTTTATGATTCTCCTTCTTAGGACACATAAGTTACCGTGGCCTTGGGGCGTGATGGAGATAAAAGAAAGAGACAGGAATCCCGACAAACCTATAAGATTTAGGCTTGTTAATGCTGAAATAAGCTAATTACTTGCTATTTGTGTGTGTCTGTTAGTGGCAGATTAAGTCTTTCTCTGCGCATGTTTATTTATTTTTTCTTTGATTATCTTAATAATACCTTCGTAATTATTGCATGTAGCAACCATTTTTCTACTCTTATTCTTATCACTTTCCCCTCAAAGAACTTTCAACCAGCTTTGGATTTTTCGAGATAACGCATAGGTAAGCTAAAACAGCCTTATCAGGGTGCCTACGCCCATGCTCCCAATTGCGCAAGGTGTTTAAATTGAACCCAAAGCGTGCTGCAAATTCTGCTTGGCTCATATGAAGGTATTTCCTTAAAGACTGCACATCGATATTTTCCGGTATTTCTACTGGTTCTAATACCTTAATCTTAGTTGTATGGCCTTTAGTTTTATCGCCTTTCGCATAAGCGACTGCCTCTTGTAGGGATTGCATTAATCTTTTACTCATCTTATTCTCCATAATTTTCTATCAGCTCATCAACCATTGCATTCATTATTTTCTTTTCCTGCGATGACAGGTCGCCTTTTTCTGATTTGGCGTGGATATCCAGCAAGAAAACAGGGATATTGAGATTGTGGAAGAAGTAAATAATTCTTGCTCCACCTGATTTCCCCTTTTGATTTGCTTGCCACCTCACTTTTCTTATCCCCCTTAAGCCAGGAATAATATCTCCTGCTTGTGGGTTTAAAGCTAGAAAGTTCTTTAATTCTTCTATCTCACCCTCTCCCAAAACCTTTCGGCTTTGTTTGTAGAAAGAGTGGGTCTCTACAATGGTTATGAGAGTTGATTTTAGCTTCATACATTGCATGATATAGGTCATTGACTTAGTAAGTCAATAGCTTATGAAAAACTATTGCAGTTATTCCGCATCTTCAGCCTATGAAGCGAGCATTATACTTTTTTTCAATGATGTGAAAATTTATAAGAGATACTTAATAGTTTAGGAAGCGGTGACTAATTTACATCCTCAGTTATAGGACATAGCTTCCATAAGCCATAAGGGTTGTGGTAGGGATCGTCTACAGGAAAAAAATTATCTGACGTTTCTAAAACTTTAAAATAGGGCTCTTCTGGCCCAAGAGAAAAAGTTTCACCGCATTTAATTATAGGTTTTTCGTTTAAAACGTACCAAGCAAAACTTCGAACTAAGTAGTTGGAATCCTTATCATTTTCTAGGGGCACAAAAACATCTCTTAACCCAAAATTATGCATTCCAGAACTGAAGACACCTTGTTTATTCCAATATACCAATACAAAAGCTTCAAATATGTCGTGTAGATTTGGAATGGGATGAGCATCCCATTCTTCACGTGTTAGAAAACTTCCTCCATTTATAACCTTAATACCAATTCCACCGAGTTTGAGAAGAAAAGCCGCAGCCTTAGCAAGCTTTTCGAGCGATTCTATAGAGCCAGTCTCACAGGTAAGAGAAAATATAGGCGTCGTGCAAGTTAATCCCAGATCTTTAGCACTGATGGGATCTGGCCTAGCTGCATTAAAATAAGCAAATGCCTCTTTATCTGTCCAATCGGGCGTAAAAATATCAGCTTTGAAAAAGTCATTTGTTACAAGATCCTTCATAAGAAGACCAATAAATAGGTACTCCGCTGTCTGAGCAACCCTTGTAACTATTTCATTTCGATCTGTCCAGTTACCCGGCACCCAAATAGTTGTTTCCATCTTTGTCCTAGCCTCATGTATTATTCAAGTATACGTTGCACAGGTTGCTTATC
>CAZXMD010000200.1:0-2989 GCA_964641635.1 uncultured Candidatus Finniella sp.
TGAAAACAATGAGAAGTTTGCGCCCATAACGCCACCAGCGGCGTATAGGACATTTTCCAAATTTTTTCCTTGAAATGAAAAAATAAATATCTATATAAAAAACATACCGAATGTATTTAATTTTAAAATATAAATTTCTGGGGGTTTTTAAACATGAATTTTATTAGAAAAAACACTTTATTTCTATCTATGCTGATTGGCACATCATTATGCAGTTCAAATGCAATGGATGGAGATATAGGCCAACCACAAGAAGCATCCGCATCCATTATAGAGTCTCAAAACTTGGAATATTGTATTTCGCTGCATACTGACCTTATTGCAAAAGATAAAAATCTTGCCGAACTTGAGGGGGTTTTAAAAAAAGCAAAAACGAATTTTGAAATAACCAAAGGAAATTTAGAACGTTTTCCAGAAAACATCAAAATTAAGGGTTTGTATAGACAGAATTTGAAAAAGTTTAGTGACGCAAAATCTGATTATATAGACTACTACGACGCCCTTATTATGAAATTTAAAGAAATATGCGACAAGGAAGGGTTTGCACAACTTTACCCTCAACTCATAGAAAAAGACATGGCGCTGAAGGAGGAAGCAGGCGCACTTCTACCTGTTGTAGGTCAATCTATCACTGGGATTTTTAAGAAGGCTTGGGCTTTAGTCGATTCTTATAAAATGGGCATCTTGGCCAATGAGAACAAAGAGGAGGCAGGGAAGTTATTTAAACAATTAATCGGCCTGCATCCCTACGCGGCGCAGGGATTGACCCATTGTGCGACCGACAGGGAGGAGGTTGACTCAGCCTTGTTAGAGTCCATTAGATGGAAATTAGATGTTAGAGAAGAAGCCGGACTTTTGGGTGACCTTGAGCTTTTATGTGCGCGTCAGAATGCGCGGGATGTAAATCTCTTACTTCAGGCTGCGCAGTATTATTTTAGCAAAAGCAAAAATCCAATGATGATTTACAATGCTATGTGTATTGGTACAATGATGCCGAAATGCCAAGAAGGCGCCCTATTTTTAAACCAAATAGCCTCACTCAATATCTTATCGAACGGGAACTCTCAAAACTTATCTTACTGGCTTCGGGAGCGTCAATCTTTGATGGATAAACAGATATGCTATAAATTTATGAACTTCTGCAGGAATCAGGAAGATATCCAAAGTCTTGATATGTTTTTAACAAATAATAATTTTGAAGGCGAATGGTACTCACCTAAAGATGAACAATTCTTTGTTCAGCAACTTGAGTATACAAAAAATGATAAAAAGCTGTGGTCACATAAGGCAAATTTAAATGTTTTAGGAAAAATCAGGGATTCTTCAAGCTATCCAGAGGAGACCCGCGTTCTTGCTGCTAAAATGAGGTTTGATTCTACAGAAAAGAAAAGTTTTGATACATACTTTGACTATTACAAAATCTTGAAACAATTTGACCATGTTGAGCGTCATAAATACATTGGCATTTTACATAAGGTAGCTGATAGCAATATTCAAACGCATCCTGAACACCTTTATAAGGTCGCTACTGAATTGGGATATTTTCCTGAGACCTTGGCAATGTTTATGAAAGCTGCTGATGCGGGCTACAAAGAAGCTCTGACAGCGATCGAATCTCATGACGTTTTTTTAGAGGCTCATGGTACTTTTCTAGCAGATGAATATCTGGAGAGCCTAACGCTCTTTTTTGCACGTCATAACAGCGTAAAAGGGTTGCAAAGTCTTCACAAAAAGTATAATAAAGATGCTTTTCTTGTTATTATAAGAGGATTAGAGGAGCGCTCTCAACCACTCAACACACTTAACGCTGAAGAGTATCTTCCCTTGCTCGATCTCGAACATGAAGAGCGCAAAGCAGAAATTAAGACACTTGAAGAGCACATCTCTGAATTAGAAAAAATGGTCCGGTCAATTAATTCTGCAGAACCAGATTTCTACAAGAGGGATCGCCTTGTAGTAACGTATCATTATCGACCGACAATAGAGGAGGCGTATAGGATAAAGGGAAAAATTCAACGCGATCTAGACACTTCAAAAACAAACCTCAAGAACAACCAGAGTTGGCTAAAATCGTATGATTTTAAAAGGAAAAAACTGATTGAAAGCTTGTCTTCTGAAAATCTTTTCAATTTAGCAAAAGACAACCTTCTTATTTATCAAGCCCTCAACTCTCGGCTCAGATATGGCCAAGAGAAAACGAAGATTCTAAAGGATACCTACTTTGAACTTCTGAAAACAGCAGCTCAAGACTCTCAAAAAGCAGATAATGAGCTAAAAGATATAAAAACCAATGGGTTCAGTTCGTCGTTATACGTTCTTCCTTCGGAAGCATCCCGACTTGAAGAACTCGAAGAATTCAGAGAACTTCATAAGTTTTTTAAAGAGAATTTGATGAGACAACTATGCTCCGATAACCCCGTCCTTATTTCCTTTAATGAGCAATAAGGGAGTTAATAAGGTGTTCTTGGCGTTAACTTATTAAATTTATGTGTTAATTTGACAATAGAATAAAGAGAGGTGAAAAATGAAAAATTATCTAAGAATGTATCTACAAGGTTTCACTATCATAATGACGATATCTGCATCCTGGGCTTCAACTTATGTAAATGAAGAAGTAGCAGGTGAGGGGGTGCGCAGAGGAGATGAACCTTGTACGCGTTCAACCGGCATATTCAATATTAACGCCAAACCAATCCAACCCTTAATGATAGATAATGATCCTTTGAGCGTTGATGATATTGTAGATTTGAAATTTAATGGCGTATTGATACACCCGTCACTCGTGTTAACGAGCCGTCATACTATTAAGGGAAACAAATATAGTTCCACCGCCGGATCCTTCTGGCTGACCCCGGATGCGGGAAAAGCATGGGAAGAAACAATGAGTCCAGGAACATCGCTAGAACGCCGACAATATTTACGGCAGTTTTCTTGTCAATTGGATTTGAACCATATTTATTTACCTCCAGACGAAACGACTGATTTAGCG
>CAZXMD010000201.1:0-2893 GCA_964641635.1 uncultured Candidatus Finniella sp.
TGCAAAGGTCAAGCACCCGACGATTACTGTTCCTTATCTCGGAAAGACGGAGCTGAAGGTGGACGGGAGGATCGAGATTTTCTCAGGCGTGTGGCACCCGAAAACCTTGAGTTTTGACATCAAGGGAGAAACGTCTCTGACGTATCGTCCGAAGAAAGAAGGACATCCCTATGAGGTGATGTTGGCGGATCTTGAGGGTACTTTCACGTACGGGCCCCACGGAATCGAGAGCCTCACGAGTCTCGATCTGAAAGGATTGAAGGTTAAGGGAAAGAAATCATCGATCGAGCTCGGGGCTTTGAAGGTCTTCCTTGAGCCTGCACCGACCGAAAAAGTGCCGTCTGCAAAGGCGGTTGAGCTTGATCTTGAGGACTTGAAGCTGGGTCTCAAGACGCGCTCTCCTCTCGACGGGACGATCGAAACCTTGAAGATGGAGGGGACTCTCCAAGGCGCCTTGCCGTTGACTTCCCTGCGTGAAGGTCTTGCGGCCTGGGCGCATGAAGGAGGGATGATCGAAATGGGAAATCTGGCCTTTCGCTGGGGAAAAGTCCGATTTAAGGGCGAAGGTGCCTTTGTTCTGGATACCTCTCTTCAGCCGATGGTCACGCTTGCGGGCGAGGCGGAAGGTCTTCGGGAAACCCTCGACGCCTTTGTAAAGGCGGGCCTTATTAAATCTCAAGCCGCTCATTTGAGCCAAGCGATTACCGAGGGTAAAAAAGACACCAAAGCGCAACAGATTTCTCTCAGCCTTCAAAACGGAGAGATCTCTCTGGGGCCTGTCGTAATTGCCCACGTGCCTCCCGTCACGTGGTAATCCTCCCCCCTTTGTTGAGGGAGTGAGGCGTGCTATACTTGTCCCAAAGCAAGAGGAAATCTTGCAGGGGAAGGCATGAACGAGACGACTTTTGAACCGGCCTGGGAATTTTTTATCCGTGATCTTTTAAGTTGGCTCAGCATCAACTTTTTAAGTCCGGATGCCTTCATCCAGGGGGCTGTCATTCTCGGACTCTATATTTCGGGAAAACTCTTGACGCGCCTTATCATGGGTAAAATCCGGCCTCCTGAAGAGGAAGAAAACGGATCTCGTTGGGTTCCCGCGGTTGTGTCTCAAAATCTCAAAGAAACGCTTTTTTTCTCCTTTTTTTCTCGTTTTTTATTCGGTCAATATTTATTTTGGCTTTCGCTTTTAATATTCCACCATCATTACCCGCCTTATTTACATAGTAAAGATCATCAGCAGCTTCTCTGATATTTTTAATGCTTGGTACATAATTTACATCAATAGCGCCCAAAAAAACAAAGTTATATTTGTTAATTGAATGGTTATCACCTGTTACCAGGTCAATGGTGATTTCAGTTTTATTGCCATAAATCATATCAAAAAGAAAGTGTCCTTCGTATTCATTTGGCCCTATATTTCTAGCATTAACTGCAACAAAATTAGCTAATAGTGTGTATATGGAAATTCCTTTCTCACCTCCAAAAAATTTTTTGGAATAACGAGACTGAAGGGTCTTATTAGTTGACGCTATTTTTTGCCCATCTGCATCTGCCAGTATTTGATTATCAATTAAATTCCACGATTTAAAAATAGGTAACGAATGAATATAATTCGCAACGATATCGTTCACATCACATAATGTGGCGACATTAAAGAAGTCTTCCCGTGTTGAACGAAGTGTATTATGGTTAATGTCAGATATCTCAGCCATTTGTTCTGTACTGAACCCAAATGCTTCAGCAAGGATACATGCATTTAGAGCCAACGGGTCCGCGATTTTCCTTTTAACGCCACGGTTTTTTATATGAATAAATTTATGCCACATTCCAACAAGATCGCCAACAAATTTAATCATATTGGGTATCTCAACCTTGGGTAAATGGCTGAGATATTGGTTCTCTAATTCTTCACCAACGTCGTAGAATAAACTCCATGTGGGTTTTTTATTTTCCAGTTTAATAGTAATTCCCTTGTTGGCCCCAGAAGTTATGCCATCAGTTGTTCTTTCCCATGCCGCATCTAATTCAATCAATTTTCTATCTAAATGCTCATCGCAATAAATTGGAATTTTATCATACCCAAATTCCTTGGCGATTTTTTCGACATCATTAACAACTTCATCAGAAACTAAATCACATTCTAAATCACAGTATGAAACGCTATCATTGCAAAATAATCTTCCACGATCTAAATGATGATACATTTTGCTATAAATGTAAAACTCAAACCGATGAGGATCAATATACTTGTCGTCAGGGTTTTTCTTGAGATATGGCAGCATACTTTTTGGTAAAGTTATACTAAGTTCATCAGCCATTTTAAATGACCCTGATGTTTTTCCAGAAGCATAATGTTTTTTTAGCAGATTGATCATGTCTATGATTGGATGGCCTTTCTCATAATAATCAAAATCAACTGCCATTAAAATCGGTCGTAAATAAAGCGTGAACACTCGTGAAGCTTCTCCATAATATTTCCATTTCGCTGATTTTTTATCAAAAGTATTTCCAGCAATTAATTCAGAAAGTGGAACAAACTGCTCTTCTGGTAGTATTTTGTATGCTTCAGTACTTAAGGTGGAATACATGACATCAGGTCTGTTCTTTTGTTTTGGAAACCACTGTAAAAATTCGGCAAGCTTTGGAAAATCAACAACAACTTTTGAATTGTGCTCCATTTGCGCTGTTTCTGAATAAACCTTAGCGCCTGCAATTGTGGTACGAACATGGTACATAAAACTGGTGATAAGATTATTCATCAGTTGCCGGTATCTATGATGAACAAAACAAATTAAATGCAGCCATTGCTGTGACAGTGCTAATCGTCGCAATCTTGCTGGCGGATATTGTTCTATTATGTCAGCATAATATTTTACGGCATTGCTTGATATCA
>CAZXMD010000202.1:0-2877 GCA_964641635.1 uncultured Candidatus Finniella sp.
CCTGGGAAATACGTGTGTTGGCCTTGCACACTGTTGGTTTTGGATATATGAAAGAAGAACGTATCGGTATCCGTTTAAGGGCGGTTATTTAGGCAATACCGATCATATCTAATAATAAGGCGCTTGCATCAGGGCTTGTCTTTTTTGTTTTAAGATAAAAAGTTCTATTATAGGCACTTTTGAGCTTCTGTAATTGTAATGAAAAGTAACCTGTCCTCTATTGATGAATCTCTAAACCCATATTTCTTATAAAACGATTTAGCTCCATCAGATATAGCCTCAACCATAATTGCCTTGATTCCTGCGATCTGAGAGGCTTGAAGCGTTCTTAAAAGAGCATCCCGTAATAGTGATGAACCTAACCCCTTACTTTGATGATTTTGGTCTATTGCTAGCCTCCCAAGAATCATAACAGGGACCGGATCCGGCATATTTCTTTTTAATGAGGAGGGCGCTTTATGATGATCAATACTTCCGGTGGCAAGAGCATAATATCCAATCACAACATCTCTTTCGCATATAACATACGTCCTTGACCCACCAAGCTCCTCATTTTTATGCGCTCGTTTCTTGATCCACTCATTCAGTGAGGGTTCTCCGCAATCAAAGGAACTGACTGCATGCTGAGCCGTTAGGGGCGCAGGGGTTTTTATCGTACTGGTCATGTTCTGGGTACATCCTCCAGATTATTATTTCCCTGGCTATGACTCCCAAGGCGCTTTTTGCTTTAAAAGCTCTTTTAGTTTAGCATTTTCAACCGGAGGATTATCAAGAGCATCAACAAATGCTTTAAAAACATCTTCATCAACTAAAAAAAGACGTTGATCTAATAAAACAGATTCGGCTTCTCGGCAAGCAACATCCAAAAGGAAATCTGAACGATTCCGTCCTAAGATATGAGCCGCTTTATCAATTAATGAGCGTTGCTCTTGCCTTGCCCTTAACTGAATGGTTACGTCTCTTAAGCTTTCCTGTTGTGGTGTATGTAATTGCCTCATAATTCTCTCCTTACAAAACACAATATAGTGTTTGTAGTTACAATGTCAATACACTTTGATTAACTACAATTGTCACTCGTTCAACAATTTGATTCTTAGCCTATCATAGATATAGCCTTAAAGGCCCCAAATCCAAAAAAGAAAGCGCTAAGAATTGCCATACTTATGCCTAAAACAACCCAAACTCTTTCTTCCTCGCTAGTGCGCGCCTGTAGGCGAGCAATTAAGATGCTACGATACATGAAATACCCTGAGAAATTTGCTACAAATGAGAAGATTATTCCCAAGACAAACATTGTTAAAGCATAAGAAACAGAAGAATAATTAGCCTTATCTATTAGGTTATGGAGGTTTGCTAAAATAGCAATGATAGCTCCTGCATTTGATATATAGAGAAATTTAAGACCAAGGATAGCAAAATCATTTATTGACTTAAGGTATTCTTCATTCTGGATACTCATAATAATTGCCTTCTTCTCTATTCACTATCTCCCTAACAGGGCTTACGCACGCTTCCGCCTTACTTTTTTCCTGCGTTTTTTCTTAAAAGGCTTCTTTTTCGCCTTTGAAACGCTTACAGCGGCAGGTTTGGAATGGGGGGCGGGCGCAGCTTCAGCATTAAAGCCTACCAATATCCGGTAATCTTGGTTATCAACATCGATGCCCTCCGGCGGATGGTACGTTATTTTATGAGTATGGTTAAGCGCATGGTCACTTATGCTTACTTTGATGTTTTCATCAAGGCGGTCTTTGACATTATCTTGCTTATCCAATAAGGCGACAAATAGTGGTAGAGTAACGTCCCTGGTTTGTCCTGTTGGCTGTTTGGCTTCCGGCGCTGTTAACGTCAGGGTGATTCCAATATCATCGCTTTCCCCCGGAAGTTCAGGGCTTGCCCCTCCGCATCCTCCTTTAAAAGCAGAAATGATGATATTGCGGTGATCTCCCGCTACGACACGGGACAAAGGCATTGTTGAGACGGACGTCACAAGCGCTGTTTTCATACATTTCGCGTCTGATGATGAAAAGGTGCTGCATCCCCCTAAAAGAAGTGAAAGAAGACCAATGGATAGGGCGGGTTGAACAATACGGATCATGTCTTTAACTCCTCTTTTTCTCACATATGGTATAAAATTAAAGGGCTTGCTTAAAACTTTAGGAAATCTAGCCTCAGAGAGCAAGGTCTGAAATCAAATTTGATTCAAGAAACATGATTTTATTTGCTATTTCTTGTCGTGCTTTGCTAAACAGGGAAAGAAATTGATCAATGGAGCCTACATGACGACACTTCCTTCCTTAACGCTCGTCCTAGCCAGTCCTCGGGGATTTTGCGCCGGCGTAGACCGCGCGATACAAATAGTAGAGCGGGCCTTGGAAAAGCACGGAAGCCCTGTTTATGTCCGTCATGAAATTGTTCATAACCGCTTTGTAGTGGAAAGTCTTGAGGCAAAAGGCGCTATATTTGTCAAAGAGCTGGATGAAGTTCCGGATGACCGCCCTGTTGTCTTTTCAGCCCATGGTGTCCCTAAATCTGTTCCAAAAGCTGCCAAAGCCCGCGACCTTTACTTTTTAGATGCCACGTGCCCCTTGGTAAGTAAAGTTCACCGCGAGGTTGAACATCACCAGGAATCCGGACGCACGGTTATTTTAATCGGCCATGCGGGCCACCCGGAGGTCATTGGAACCATGGGACAAGTACCCCAGGGCTCTGTTGTTCTTGTTGAGACGACTGAAGATGTGGCAAAACTCTCATTTGCAACAGGTGACCATCTTGCTTACGCCACCCAGACAACCCTTTCTGTCGACGAAGTAACAGATATTATAACGGCTTTAAAAAAGCGCTACCCGGCCATACAAGGCCCTAAAAAAGAAGATATAT
>CAZXMD010000203.1:0-2851 GCA_964641635.1 uncultured Candidatus Finniella sp.
AAAGCAACTCAAGCTGGATAGGTCGACATGGATCAGGACAAACTTTTCTGGCTGCGCCTTATCCGCAGTGAAAAAGTTGGTCCTATTACCTTTTGGCAATTGCTCAATCGATACGGAACCGCCGAACAGGCCTTAAACGCCCTTTCAAACCTGATCAAACAGGGGAATCATAAACATCGCTTAACCAGTCAAGCTGATGCTGAAAAGGAACTCAAAGCCCACCACAAAAACGGAATCACCCTTCTGCCAGCCTATGACGCAGCATTTCCCCAAATGCTGCGGGCGTTGCCGGACTGTCCCCCCTTCATCAGTGTTTACGGGCAATTAAACATCCTGAACCAACCCACGCTAGGCATTGTTGGCGCCCGAAATTCTTCTCTCAATGGACGGCAATTTGCGCAAAGGTTGGCTTTAGACCTCGGCAAAGCCGGATGGAAAATTGCCTCTGGCCTTGCCCGCGGGATCGACAGGTTCGCTCATCAAGGGGCCCTTCCCTATGGTACAATTGCCGTTGTCGCCGGAGGCGTTGATATTATTTACCCCCCTGAACATAAAGACCTGTATCATGCTATTGCCGAGACGGGCGCCGTAATCTCAGAAATGCCCCTGTCCTTTTTTCCGGGGGCCAGCCACTTTCCCCGACGCAACCGCCTGATCTCTGGACTCAGCCGCGGCGTGATTGTTGTAGAAGCCGCCATGAAGTCCGGCTCTTTGATTACAGCGCGCACCACCCTTGAGCAAGGGCGCGAATTGTTTGCCGTGCCAGGATCACCTTTAGACCCGCGCTGCCGGGGGACAAATAACCTGATTCGCCAAGGGGCGGGCCTGGTGGAATCTGCGGAAGACGTTTTATCAATGATGAATGGCCCCTGCGTTCCCGGCCTTCGGGATGACGTTGCAAAACCTTTCACGCAGCCCCTCGACCTTAACTGGGACACCCTGGAAGCAGACGTCTTCCAAGACCTAAGCCCAACCCCGATCTCTCTCGATAGCATCCTAGGGCGTCACGCCGTCCCGCCCCAAACAATCCTAACGCTCATGCTCGAGTGGGAGCTGCAGGGGCGGATTCAACGGCATCCGGGGAATATGGTGTCATTGATGGCTTCTTAATGAAGAACCTCTAAAAAATCCGCCACATTCACTTCCGGCATCACAAGATGCGCCGCATTCATCACATAGACGGAATGGAGTTTTCCTTCAAGGGAGTGGGACCAGAACTCGAGAAAGTGTTGTAGTCTTGGAAAATCTGGCGGCAAGTCATAATCTTGCCAGATGAAGGATTGCAATACATCAGGATGGTCGGGAAGATGATAAATAATTTCTACCGTCGTCAGGCGAAAATCCTCCAATAAACTTCGAATCTGCTGTCCCATTTGAGCCTCCTCGCTTATATTAATAAATATTTACCCATATCAATATAGGGCAATTTTAATAAAAATAAAGACGCTGGGAAGAGCAGAGCTGCTCTTCGCTCTAACAGTTGCTAGCTCGAATTATGGGATTCCTTAAAAAATACTTAAAATCAATGTATTGTATAATCACCCCCCTGAGCAAGGAATGACGATTTCTTCTTTACTCAAAGTATTAATAAGAAATCACTGAGTACTTCCAGTTTTATTACTCCGGCCAGCAAACAGTTTACACCTTGGCTTTACTATTCAGGCTGTCATCCTGGGGCTTAGAAAACCTTGGCAAGCGGAGTGCAGCCATTAGGTTTTCTTAGAACCCGGGATCCATGTATTTTAATATATTTCAATAACATAGATGAGGTAAAGTAATTGGGATACATGGATCCCGGGTTCTAAGATTTTGTAACGCTTTTTCTTCGAAAAAGACTAACAAAATCTAAGCCCCAGGATGACAATTTTTGGGCAATTAATGGCAACTATTTGCTAGCCGGAGTAATAATAACAACTTATAATGAGACATTTCTACATTTCACCCTGTCCACAAACAATCATCTCGTGTTAAAGTTTCTTTAAGAATGGTCAAACTGGAAGAAAGAAAAATGGCTGGACCCCTCACATCTTACCTTGAAAATTATCTGCCCATCATGATTTTCTTTATCCTCGCCATTGGCCTTTCCAGCGCTTTATTAATCCTCAACTACTTACGCTCCACCCGCCACCCTGACCCTGAGAAACTTTCTCCTTATGAATGCGGTTTTAATGCTTTTGAGAATTCACGCCATCGCTTTGACGTCCGGTTCTACCTGGTCGCCATCCTGTTTATTATCTTTGATCTTGAAATTGCCTTTCTCTTTCCCTGGGCAATTTCCCTTGGAAAAATTGGGATGTTCGGGTTTTGGTCAATGATCATTTTCTTAACCACGTTGACCGTTGGATTCATTTATGAATGGAAAAAAGGAGCCTTGGAATGGGAGTAAAAACCATTACCCCCCACTCTGTCCCCCCGCAGTCGCCAGACTTCCGGGAATCCCTACCCCCGGAATTACAGGATGAAAAGCAGCTTTTCAGCGCTGTTTCCCAAACATTGAACGACAAAGGGTATATCATCACAAAATTGGACAACCTTGCGGCCTGGGCGCAAAGCGGCTCCTTGTGGCCCATGACGTTTGGCCTTGCCTGTTGCGCCGTTGAAATGATGCACGCCGCCGCAAGCCGCTATGACATGGACCAGTTTGGCCTTCTCTTCCGCCCAAGCCCCCGCCAATCTGACGTAATGATTGTGGCCGGGACCCTCACCAACAAAATGGCGCCCGCTTTACGAAAGGTCTATGACCAGATGGCGGAACCCCGCTGGGTTATTTCTATGGGAAGCTGTGCAAACGGGGGCGGATATTATCACTACTCTTACTCTGTTGTCCGGGGATGTGACCGCATCGTCCCTG
>CAZXMD010000204.1:0-2829 GCA_964641635.1 uncultured Candidatus Finniella sp.
TTTTGGCGAACAATAAAGAGCTTCATTTTTTTATGGGTATTTTATTAAATCATATTGAAGCAGCACTCGCCTTGAGAGCTTGTCCTGTAATCCTCAATAATCTTAAGTTTTTGAAGTAAAAAGTGTCATGTTAGGGTTTGCGACGATCATGCGATGGGAGGGGGAGGTTATCTGAAATTATACACTCTTGCCCTTCCTCACCGTCTGCAACATCGCCTGTGTTGCCTTCTCAATGGAATCCCTGACAGGATCAAGATTTAACCGCGCATAAACGGCGGTAGATTGGACATTCTTATGGCCGAGAGCATGGCCAATCATAAAGCTGTTGGCCCCTGTGGCGGCTTGCCAGCTTCCCAACGTTCGTCTTAGGTCATGCAGTCGAAGGTCTTTAATACCAGCTCTATCCAATATTCTCTTCCACCCTGCCTTTGGTTCCATGAGGTGGCCTGTTTCTCCCGTTCCTTCAAAAACCCATTCGTTTTTGCCATATCTTTGAGCACGCGCCTTTAAAATATCCATGACCGTTTCAATAAGGTGAACCCGTAAAGGCTCTCCATTTTTTGTTTCCGGTATGAGCCATTCTTTGCGCTCAAAATTAACCTCTTCCCACCGCATGGCCAGAACGTTTGAGCGTCGAACGCCTGTGAAGAGAGAAACATAAATATAATCTCGAATGGTATCGTTTGACTCTTTATCGAGGCTTTCAAAAAAGCGAGGGAGTTCATCAGGATGAAGGAACCGATCCCGCGACTTTTCTTTGAATTTTTTAACGCCTTGGGCTGGATTCATACCCTCCCATCCCCATTCAATGGCTTTGTTGTAAATAATATGGATTCTGGCGAGAAGGCGATTTGCTTGATAAAGGCCGTTTTCTTTGCCTACCTTTTCATGGAGGGATAGAATCTCCTGCTTGGTAATGCCTGAGATCTTCCGTTGGAACCAATGCCCTAAAAACCTTTGGACGTCCTTTTCATCATATTTCCAGGTTTTCTTATGATGTTTGCTGTATCTTTCCATATACAGGGAAAATAACTCGCCAAAAGTCGTTTCTGCGCGAAGCTTTTTCTTTTCTTCATTCGGGTTTTTACCCTTGATCATTTCGGAAATGACTTTTTGCGCTTCCTGTCGGGCCTGTTCAACGGACATTTCAGGATATTTACCCAGCGTTACGCGGATAGGCTTATCATTCCATTTTCTGTAAACCTTAAAAGATTTAGCTCCTTGTTCCGTTACCATGAGTTCAAGGCCCCTGACTTTCGTATCGTACACATAAAGCCGTTTTCCCACGGCAGGTGACGGAAGGGCATCTAAACTTTTCTTGGTAAAATTAAAGCTCTTGTCTTGGGAAGTCATTTTGCCTCCTTTATCTGATGTTTCTGAAATTTGCTGATTAGAATCAGTAGCCCACTCTTTTCGTTCGGGTATACCCTGGGTATACTTTTGGCAGCTAATTTGGCATAGTTCAATAAAATTTTAGCAAACCAAAAGTATCAATTTAGCTAGGATTTGTAAAGGATTATTTAACTTTGGAAATAGATATAAAAGATAAACCTAGTGATTTGTAATCAGTAGGTCGCGGGTTCGACTCCTGCAGCCGGCACCATTGTTTCCTTGGGGTTTTTGACCCTAGCTCTATACTTCCAAAATAAATTGTCACCATATTGTCGGCAAGGACTCGAATAAACTGAAGCAGCAAAAAATGATTTGCAGAAGTAGATAGCATCGCTATATCAGGATGAATCGTGGGTAAAATTAAATTGATCAATGCTCATTGGCCAATTGATAGAAGCATGGTTTACCATCTATCTAACCATAATAGAGCATGTTGAAGAGATGACCTATAAACGAAAGTTACTGCTACCCCCTTACTTAAAGCGTATTGCTTTCCAGCTTCCAGAGGTTGGTAAAAGAAAAGAATATCCTTTTACTGCCCCTATTTTTCGGCATGATTTTCAAATCACTTTTTCAAAGCCGGTTACTATTTTTGTTGGTGACAATGCCACTGGTAAATCAACCTTATTAGAATATATAGCCTATATTTGTGGGTTTAACCTTCAAGGAGGATCAGCGGATCATATCTATCAAACGCAAAATCAGGAGCAATTTCCTCATCTTGGGCTTCTTCGTCCCTGTATGACACTTTCCTGGCTACCTAAAATCTCTCAGGGATTCTTCTTTCGTTCAGAAACATTCTTCAATTTTTTGGAATATTTAAATTCCTCTGAAATAGGGCAAAATGATGAAGGTTGGTACGAAAGAAATTATGGTGGAAGGCTCCTTGAGAAAAGCCATGGAGAATCCTTCTTAAAGCTCTTTGGGAAACGTTTTAACCGCAGTGGGCTCTATTTGCTAGATGAACCAGAAGCGGCTTTGTCGCCTATGCGCCAATTGCAGTTTTTGAGAGTTTTAAAAGATATTGAAAATCGGTTAGACAGCCAAATTATTATGGTTACCCATTCCCCTATTTTGATGAGCTATCCTAATGCGGATATTTTTTCCTTTTCACCCGAGGGCATCATGCCGGTAACGCTGCGAGAGTGTGAGCACTACCAATTCATGAGGAATTTTTTAGAACAACCAGAGTTTTATTTGAATGAAGTGCTAGAGGAAGCTTGATACATAATGGAGGAATGACCAGGTTATTTGGGGGGGGTGCCCCACTTTTGGGGTATTGTAACCATCCTGTCCTAAAAAAAATAACGCCTTGCGAAAACTTCTTTGACAGTATTGAGCCAGAACGCTATATTGACCTTACTTTGGCGGGGTAGCTCAGCTGGTTAGAGCAGCGGAATCATAATCCGCGTGTCGGGGGTTCGAGTCCCTCCTCCG
>CAZXMD010000205.1:0-475 GCA_964641635.1 uncultured Candidatus Finniella sp.
GATTTAAGGGATGTGATTTGCCATTTCCCCAAAATAGCGGATGAGCAATTCAGAAAATTTGTTTGGGGGGATAACACCCTTTATGAAATCCTTATGGGCGTGTTTCAAATGAAAATCATGGAACAGCTTCTTGCATTCTGCGCCACGCACCATGCCGCAAACTTGGTCATTTTTGCCGATGATGATCAGGCGAATGAATTGGGGATTTATCGGGATTTCCTGACCCATAAAAATCCGATTGTGGGTTCAAGGGATGGAAGGACAGAGATAATCATCCCCGCCGACCCACAAACTTTTGATGCTTGGCTGGAGTTCATGGAAGATATGACTATCAAGTTTCGACAAACCCTATGGCGCGATCAAAAGACAAACCCAGCTATCCAGCATTATTTGAGGTCGCAGGATGTGAGGGGGATTTGAGATTTGTACAGGAGATTATACAAACCGACATGAGTAGGTAATGTATTTTGCATGA
>CAZXMD010000205.1:485-2810 GCA_964641635.1 uncultured Candidatus Finniella sp.
CAATTTTACATAATAATCCTATATTGTTAGGTGTAGGGGAAGAAACATGAATGCTCTTCAGTCAGTAAAAACTCATTTGAGGCCTGGGAAGGTCTATAGAAGGAGTGACCTCGCAAAGTGGTCGAATGCCGTTGATCGTCATTTGAATCAACTTCAAAAGGATGAAGTCTTGCTCAAGGTGGCTTCCGGGATGTATCTTTGCCCCAGAAAAACCGCCTTTGGAAAGGCTCCCCCCAATGATCATGAGCTCATTGAACGATTTTTAAAAGACTACCGATTCTTATTGGCTACACCCAATGCCTACAATGCCTTAGGGGTTGGAACAACGCAGCTTTATAATGAAACGGTTGTCTATAACCATAAACGTCACGGTCGCTTTAAGCTTGGAAATCGTTACTTCCGGGTTGTTATGAAGCATCATTTACCAGCTAAAATAAGCGCGGAATTCCTGCTTGTGGATTTAGTTGATAACTTACAACGTTTAATGGAAGACCGTGAAAAGGTGCTGAGGCTGGCGGCAAAGAAAGCACACGCTATGGATTCAAAAGCTCTTCTTAGGGCCGTTAGAGACTATGGCGGCATCAAAGCCAGAAAATTTTTTGGCAACGTTTTCAATGACAAATGACAGAAGAGAAGCTCATGACGCTTAAATATTTACACGAACATCCTGAGTTTTCTGATTTGCTTGCAATCGTCGCAAGGGAAGAATCTATAGATCAGCCATGCCTTATTGAAAAAGATTATTGGATTATGCACTGTCTCTTTGGACTTCAGGCAAACAATTTTAAATTTCAGATGAAAGGCGGAACTTCTCTCTCAAAGGGGTTTGGGTTGATTCATCGATTTTCCGAAGATATTGATATTCAAATTGAGCCGCCTTCTCACAGGACGGTTTATACCAGACGAAATCAGGACAAACCCCAACACATAAACAGTCGTTTCGAATTTTATGATTGGTTGGCTGAAAACATCCAGATAGATGGCATTACCGCCGAGCGCGATCGAGATTTTGATGATGAGAAAGCAAGAAGTGGGGGCATCAGGCTATTCTATACAACGACACAAGATTACCCAGAGGATTTAAAGGAAGGTATTCTTCTTGAAGTTGGGTTTGATGATGTGACACCGAATTCCGAGAGAAACATCAGTTCATGGGCATATGATTACGCCTCTGGAAAGGTGGAGATAAAGGACAATCGAGCAATAGCCGTGGCATGCTATCATCCTGGATACACCCTGGTTGAAAAGCTTCAGACGGTATCAACAAAATATCGTAAACAACAGGAATCAGGGGGTTTTCCCGAAAATTTCATGAGGCATTATTATGACATTTTTTGTTTACTAAAAGACACGAGCATACAAAATTTCATCTCTTCATCAGAGTATAACGACCACAAAGAAAAGCGATTTAGAGAAGCTGATAATCAAATTATCACTGAGAATGAAGCCTTCATTCTCAGTGATCTGAAGACGCGCGCGCTTTACAAAAATGAATATGAAAAAAGCAAGACGCTACAAAGAAAAACCAACCTTTGAAAGCATTCTAAGTCTTATACAAGAATGTTCAGATAGGTTATGAGTAAGACGATTTGTTTGAGAGAATAACATCCTTTATGGAATCCTTATGGGGATGTTTCAAATGAAAATCATGGAACAGCTTCTTGCATTTTGTGCCATACACCACGCCGCAAACTTGGTGATCTTTGCCGATGATGACCAGGCGAACGATTTGGGAATCTATCGAGATTTTCTGCCCTATAAAAACCCGAGCGTGGTTTCAAGGGGTGAAAGGACAGAGATAATCATCTCTGCTGACCCAAAAACTTTCGATGCCTGGCGTGAGTTCATGGAGGATATAACCATCAAGTTTCGACAAACTTTATGGAAAGGTCAAAAGACAAACCCAGCGATACAGCATTATTTGAGGTCTTAGGATTTGGAAGGAGCTTGAGGGGCGAGCATTTACCCCTCAAGCTACAGGCCATACTTCCAACCAACAGGTGTATGTTAGTTGGCTAATAATAGACTGGAGATTTCAAAGTGACCCTTACATTGCAGCAAAATGTCGCGAAAAAAGATTGAGTGACCCAAATTATGGTAGAGAATTTCTGTTGACGAAGCATGAATAGCTAGCTAAATTTTGTTTTAAATAAAATGGAAGGGCAGCTCGCCAGTGGATATTTCACATATGTATCAAAAATTTCCAAACAAAGAAGACTGTATAAAGCATCTGGAAAGGGTCCGTTGGAATGGCAAACCAATTTGTGCTTATTGCAAAGCATCAAACAGTACTTCTTTATTCCAAGAACAACGTTACCATTGTAA
>CAZXMD010000206.1:0-2803 GCA_964641635.1 uncultured Candidatus Finniella sp.
GACCATCTGCCGCAACCAGCGTTGGATCACCACCGCCAAAGGTCATCCAAAATTGAGTGGATGCTCCACCGTTGATGATTCTTAGCCTCACTCTTTCACCGGGTTTGAACTCAGGATATTGCTGACTCTGTTCTCCATTTACTAAAAATGCTGGGTAATAAATGTCAGCTATGTCTGCACTCTCCATCCTTTGCCTCCAGAAATTAAATTGTGCACCAAGAGCCCCACGGGCAATCACTTGATTAAGCGGTGTTGCTGTCCCCTTTCTCCAGTTGTACCATTCTGTACCTCTTTTTAAAAAACGGAGTACGTTCATGGGCCTTTCATTGGTCCAGTCGGAAAGTACCATCACAAGTTCTTTGTCATACACTAAGGTTTCCTCTTTTGGATGGATCACAATGGATCCATAAACACCGCTCTGTTCCTGAAGCATAGTATGGGAATGGTACCAGTAAGTACCAGCTTGCTTAATGGGGAATTCATATTTAAAAGTTTTTCCTGGCATTATGGGAGGAGTAGTGAGGTACGGTACGCCATCAAAAAAATTTGGAAGTAACAACCCGTGCCAGTGTACCGATGTTTCTTCATCCATATTATTCTTTACATAAATCACAGCATAGTCACCTTCGGTAAAAATTAAGGTTGGACCGGGGATACTACCGTTTATGGTCATCCCCATCACTTCCTTGCCAGCCTTATTCACTTTTTCTTTCTCTATAGTAAGCGTGTATTCACGTACTGGAAGATTGTTCACATTCCCTTCCACTGATTTTTCCGTTAGGTTTTGAGCCTGAATCCATCCTGAGAATAAAAGCGAAAGGCCAATTACGAAAGTGATCGATGATTTTAAAATCATTTTTTTATTCTTTAATGGTCTAATGCTCATGACTCAATGCCAAAATAAATTCCTATGAGCATTATCATCCGACTAATAGTTGTTGATTGCCCTTCATAAAGTTTAAATTATAAGTTATCAAGCTCTAAGATTCGCTATTGTATAATTTGTATTATCCAGTCCCTTTTGAAGCTCATTGATTGTAAGCAATTGAGAAGAAGTAATTTCTGCCTGCTTTTTTTCTAAATCAACTTTTACGGAAGCTACATCCGGAAGCGTTGACAATTTATGTTCAACTGTTTTAACACAGCCGCCACAACTCATTCCACCGATATGGTAGGTATGAGTGATTTCATTTTTTGAATTGTTCATAATTTGTTTTTTTAAAGTGAGTATCCGCTTTCAATCCTAAACATCGCGTCATTGCGAGCGAGAGCGAAGCAATCCCAACTTCGGCATCAAAAAATGAGATTGCTTCGGTCGTGCCTCCCTCGCAATGACGTTAGCTTATTATTTTAGGACTTTAAAACGGATACTCACATTTTTTAATATTTTCTTCAGTTTCACTGTTGCCCGGATATTTTTACACCACATACTTATCCCACAGCCCAT
The DNA here is from genome assembly GCA_964641635.1 of uncultured Candidatus Finniella sp. Lineage (GTDB taxonomy): Bacteria > Pseudomonadota > Alphaproteobacteria > Paracaedibacterales > VGCI01 > VGCI01. Next base: position 1,448 of record CAZXMD010000206.1, read on the forward strand.
ATTTTTCGTTTATTTTTCCTTTTGAAAAAGAAAGTGCCATTACAAAAAGACCCGTTATGCTGGTGCTTATCGTAAACACGATATCGACATTCTTAATAAACCAGGGCATCACTACCAGAGCCAGACCTAACAATGTGTTGAAATAGCGAAAACTTCTCAGTACCTCAGCCATGGCCATTACCGCAAATACAATTACAAGTGCCCCACCCAAATGGTTTAAATCGGCAAATGGAGTTTCTATTCCAATCCCGAAAACCGTGGGAGAGGCCATCAACCAAATCCCTAAGACTGTTGAGATCATCAACATCCAGGGGAACGACATTCCCCAAATTGAAGATTTAAATACCGTCCAGGGACTGTCAACCAGTTCTGCCATTTCAGGGGAACGCTGATCTGTTTCAGTAGACACTGCTTCGCCACCTTTCCAGAACACTTTCCATAAAGAATCTCCTTTTCGTTTTCTTTGAACCATGTGCTGCGACATGGCAATCACTTCATCAATTTGTAATGGGATCATTGGAAGCATAACTATAGCTGAAAACAGGCATAAGGCACACCAGGCCCCTACTGAAAGCGGCTGTGAAATGATTAAAAAAATACTCACGAAACCAAGTGGAATGACCAGGATGCCAAAAAAGGTGACCATCCACGGCATGGTGCGCCAACGGGCGGTTCCACCCATAAATCCCATCAGAAATTCAAACGTGTAGGCAAGTGTTCCCAATGCGCCATCAGATATTGGAAAGGAGTGGGACATATCAGAATTTAAAACGTTTTTAGTGCCTTCACCAAAGAAAGGATCCCACGCATAATCTATATATCCCAATTGAAAAGCTCCCAAATATCGGGAGGCCAACCATCCTATAAATGCCAACCCAATCATAATCGAACGCTGTGGCCAGCTTGAAGGATTATAGCTCCAACCCGTAGGTACATCACCCCCCATTTTCATATATGTGATCATGTTTGGCATACCGGGAATAAGAATGGTCAATGCAATAGTCAACGCACCAACCATAGTTCCGTTATAATAGGCGACAGCAGTTGGAGCCCAGAAAATAAAGGGGGCCATACTGATCCATATCCCGATAAAGCAGCATATCCAAATGCTGTAGGGGCGGTTAGGTTTAAGGGAACGCCATCCAAAAAACACCAATAATATTCCGCTGATAATATCGCTCCATCGCATTGTTGCTACACGATCGGCAAGGGAAAGCCATACATCTCTTCCGCCACTGGGTTCGACCACATTCTTTCCATAATCAAAAGTGAGTGGAGAAGCGATCATCCAAAACCCCAACAATACCACTGTCCAAAAGACCCAAAGAGTTTGCTTATGATGTTTCTTCAGCATTT
>CAZXMD010000207.1:0-2797 GCA_964641635.1 uncultured Candidatus Finniella sp.
ATACACCACAAAGGAAAGAATATACGCCAAGCCGAAGAAGACAAAAAACTGGATGATGTAAGAGAGCGGACGACAGAAAACCTATCTCAAAATGCTCAAAAAATTATCAATAGCCCCCAATATCAGACAATTAAAGAACGCCTTAAACAACAGTTATGTGATGAAGGTGTTTACAAACAAGAAAACATGCATGAAAAAATGTGCCAGGGTGGGTAAATTAAATTGGATTAAAATTGCTTCAAAATATGTTCTGAACGCTTTTTGATTACTTGGCATATGTCTTCAAAAATTGTTGAGTACATACCTTGTTCCTTTAAGGTTGATTTAAGAGCGTGTGCCTGCTCAAGACAATCTTTTGACATCTTTACCAAAGCTTTGTTTAAGGCTCTCTTTGCTGCAGCAGTATCAGGAACAATTCTATGCCAGTGGCCCAAAAGAACAGCATCAGGGTCATATTTACCCCCTATTTTCATTGCCATCTTGATTGATAAATTTGGATAGATACTTGTAGACAACAAATCATACGCTGGAGCTAATTTTGGCTGTCTACCCGTAAAGAGTACAGAGCTGTTCTTCCCATGGGCATCTGCGTTACCAATCAAATAGTTAAATATCAATCTTTGAATAAAAGCAAGCCGATCCACCGCTGGCATCACTGAGTGATTCTGCAGTAACTCGAGACTTTGTAAAACGCTTGGCCCACCCTCCCGCTCATATTTAAGTTCTGGCAAAACGCCTAAAGCTTGACAGAAATCTTCTTGATGTAGGCGTATAATCTTTTTTCTTGAGTCTGCTTTACGATCATAACGCTCTACCAAAAAGTAAGGCATATCCTCCAGCCAGCGGATTTCTGCCCGTGGTGTTTCTATGTTGAGTTGCGCTGCAAGACGTAAACAAAACAACTCATTATAGACACTATCTTTTACATCTTCAATTAAAGGCTTAAGGATATGGGAAGTGGGCGTTGTACCTCTCACAAAGGCAATACAATCATCAACCAAACTAACGGCAAGCTTATCTTGTACGCCAGCAAGAGACAATCTCACGTTATCTTCACCGGCCAATAAGGGACGCCGCTTTAAGAGGTTAAGGATTTCCTGCAATCTCTTGCTATCAAGCTTTTCAGTGTCTTCAATTTTTGGCAGTGGCGGCGTCTCTCCTTCAGAATACAAAGCAAGAGCACCAGCGCACTCTCCCCCAACCGCTTCGAGAAGTGAGAATGGGTTCTTCTCCGATACACCTAGGTAACGGGCCAGTCGATACCGGGCAATGTCATCCGGCAAGAGGCCTGAAAAAAAGGCCCGTACTTTTTGCTCCTCATATCGCTCTAGCCGCACAGGCATGGATAAAGAAACAGGCATCGGTTCTTCTGAGAAAACATACTTTTCATCATACTGAAATTGTAAACGTCCAGAATCGTCTTGCATCAGCTTTCCAACAAACTGCTCATGCAGATAAACGTCAAGGATGCGGCTCATGAGATCGGGTCTCCCCGCTTCCTCGCAAGGATCTCAATACCAAGCATCTGCATGACCTGAACGGCTTTCCCTATATGGCAAGTTTCTTTCCCCTGCTCAAGCTCTCTCACAAAGCGGACACCAACTCCACAGGTCGCTGCCAACTGTTCTTGCGTTAAGTTTTGCTCCTTTCGGGCTTGGCGTATCCATATTCCAAGGCTTTTAATATCGTCGATCTTTTTCATCTGAATCAACCCTTTCGGGATGATTATAGCATATTTTATCAAAAAACAAACAAAACAATCCCGATCGGGTCTATTTTCTAGATTTTGGGGCCACAAAGAGGAGAATGGTCCCGATCGGGGTTATGAATCCCTCTTGTTTGACATTACCCAAAGGTCTTGATTGGGCCGTAACCGACGCAAAAAATCTTCACAAGGGATACAAAGCACATTCTTATATTGAATGTATTCCGTTCCACGATAAAGCAATAAGGCTTTTGCCATCGGGTAATCCTTTAAAAACGCCTCAAGATGTTTAGTGTCACCTGAAGAGACCCGTTTGGCATTCTTCACCTCTATTGCCCATAGGTTCTTTGGCCCATAAACAATAAAATCGACTTCTACCCCACTTCGGGTCCGCCAAAAACTAAGCGTATGGGGAGATACAGCATAATCAACCCAAGCTTTCAGGTGTTGTGCGACTAACCCTTCCAAAGCAGCCCCTTCAATTTCTTCCTGTCTGTCCAAAGGCCCTCGCGGACGGAGCATTCGAAACACACCCGTATCAAATAGATAAAACTTCGGCTGGACCGTTAATTCCCGCTGAGCGCGCTTCGAAAAAACAGGAAGCTGAAAAGCCAGCAGGAGTTCTTCTAAGATCGTCATATAATTTTCTACTGTTTTCCGCTTAACTTCGCATTCTCGGGCAATGTTTGTAACATTCAGTAAAGACGAATGAGAAAAAGAAACTGCTTCTAAAAAGCGTGCAAAATTTTCTAAATTTCTCACCAACCCCTCTGCTTGCACTTCTTCTTGTAAATAAAGATGGATATAAGCATTTAAGGTTTCTAGAGGATTCGCCTTACCTAGAAGGAGAGGAAGAAGCCCATAGGATAAAGCTTGGGAGAAAGAAAATTGATCCCCAAGTTCTGCAGCCATAAAGGGATGCAAGGTGCACTTTAAGGCCCTGCCACCCAAAAGGTCCGCGCCTGTTCTTTTAAGCTTTCGGGAACTTGAACCTGTCAAGACAAACTGGAGGTTGCGCTTTTCCTCAATAAGGCCATGAACCACGGGCAGCAAAGCAGGCGCTTTTTGTACCTCATCAATCACGACAACAAG
>CAZXMD010000208.1:0-2457 GCA_964641635.1 uncultured Candidatus Finniella sp.
CAACTTGTGAAAGTTTATGGGAGACAAGCGTATTCTCCTTCAACGAATACAGTGTGTTATACAACTAAGCGTGTTTGGCCTGCTGATTCTGAAACCGTAACGGATATCGAGCTTCGCTTTACATCTTTAGAAATTCTGGAAGAAAACTTGGATAAATCAGGCTTTGATGTTATGTGTCGGTATGGTGATTTCCACAAAAATCCCTACTCAGGCACAAGTCAAAATATTATCTTGGTGTGTAGGATAAAGCGATGACCTATCAAATAACCCGATCGCCTCTTACACCTGACCTAAAACAGCACATTTATGAAGCGTTTGGCAAACATTCTATCCATTGTATGGGTATTGACGGACTAGCCGAAGAACCCGTTGCTTTTGAATTGCGGGAAGGGGATATCCTCATCGGATGTATCGTCGTGCAGCTTTTCTGGGGGCAGCTTCATGTCAAATATCTTCTGGTGGAAGAACCTTATCGGAGGAAAGGTTTCGCACGACGCCTTATGGAGCATGCTTTTGATTTTGCCAGGAAACAGAACTGCGACTTTATTTTTGTGGAAACCATGAATTTCCAAGCGCCGGAATTTTATCAAAAACTCGGATTTAAAGTTGATTTTGGTCGTCATGGATATCACAAAGGAGTGAGTTTTTACTATTTATCTAGAGATCTGGCGGAATCCAAACAACCTCAAGTTACGATCAGGCCTTTAACCAAAACGGATATTCCAATGATCGTTGCAGATTTTGCCGAACATAATTGGCCAAAACCGTCCTCAATTTTTGAACAATACTTAGAAGAGCAACATTCCAGCGAACGTCTTATTTGGCTTGCCCATATCAAGGATCAGTTCGCGGGTTATGTGACGCTTGTCTGGCAATCAAAGTATCAACCGTTTCGAAAGAAGCAAATACCTGAAATCATGGATCTCAATGTTCTGCCCCCTTTTCGAAACATTGGGATAGGTTCCAAGTTGCTTGAGATTGCCGAAACTGCGGCCAGCACTCAAAGTAATATGGTTGGCATTGGCGTTGGTTTGTATAATGGGTATGGGGAAGCGCAAAAACTCTACATCAAGCGCGGCTATATTCCCGATGGCCGTGGCGTTACGTATAACTATCAACCGGTCGTTCCAGGAAGTAATGTAACACTTGATGACGACCTCGTGCTATGGTTCATCAAGAAAATCTAATACAACAAATAATGACACAAAATCCATGACCCTTGATCTTAATCCGGATTTCTTACGCGCGTTAGAGTTGATGGAAGAGACGCGCCTCAATCTTTTTGTCACCGGTAGGGCAGGGACAGGCAAATCAACGCTTCTGAATTATTTCAGGGAAAAAACGCCGAAAAATATTGCTGTTCTGGCACCTACAGGCGTCGCCGCTTTAAATGTGCAAGGGCAAACTATCCATTCTTTTTTCAAGTTTAAACCCACTGTAACCCTTGAATCGATCCGAAGGCTTTCAAAGGAGAAAGAGCGGGATATTTATGGTAAGCTGGACGCTATCGTGATTGATGAAATATCCATGGTGCGGGCGGATTTGCTGGATTGTGTCGACCGTTTTTTACGTTTGAATGGCAAAAACTCCCATGAACCCTTTGGGGGGATACAGATGATTTTTATTGGCGATTTATACCAGCTTCCTCCGGTTGTGACGTCTGAAGAGAAGGAAGTTTTTGAAACGCATTATAGCAGCCCCTATTTTTTTAGCGCCAAATTCTTTAATACCTTTTCTCTAGAATTGATTGAGCTTGATAAAATCTATCGCCAGAAAGATGGGGCATTTATTCATTTGCTTAATGCCATCCGGAACCAAACGTTCACCTCAACGGATATTATGAAACTAAACGGCTGTGTTGATGAAAATTTTGATCCGCCGGATGATGATTATTATGTTTATCTCACTCCCTATACGGCGAATGCGCAATCCCTCAATGAAGAAAAATTGGCAAAATTATCCGGCAAGCTTCACCAATTTAATGCCGTGATTGAGGGAGACTTTAAGAAAGACTGTTTTCCCACCCTTCCGCTTCTCAATATCCGCCCTCAGTCTCAAATTATGATGGTTAACAATGACCCCAGAGGGCGTTGGGTCAACGGGACAATGGGGAGGGTGCTTTCCGTAGAGGAGCGGGATGGTGCTGAAGCCGTCATTGTTAAGTTGGAGACTGGGCCAAAAGTGGCCATCCTCCCGAACAAATGGGAAATATCCCAATTGTTCCTGGAAGAGGGGCAAATTAAGACGAAGGTGGTGGGCTCGTTTACCCAATATCCCCTGGCTCTTGCTTGGGCGCTTACCATCCATAAAAGTCAGGGCAAGACTTTTGAGAAAGTTGTATTTGATATAGGGAGAGGGGCTTTCACACCCGGGCAGGTTTATGTAGCGTTAAGCCGTTGCACCAGTCTTGAGGGGCTGGTTTTAAAAAAGCCGATCCAGAAGCATCACATGTGGATG
>CAZXMD010000208.1:2467-2788 GCA_964641635.1 uncultured Candidatus Finniella sp.
CCAGGTTTCTGAACCGGTTAGAGGCTGAAAAAATGGATGCTAAAGTTAAGAATATTGCAGATGCTATAAAATCCAACGCTTCCCTCACGATGGTTTATCGAAAGGCTGATGATGAAAAAGTGACCATTACGATCACCCCTTCGCGCATTGGTCCCATGAGCTACCAGGGGGAGGTGTATTTAGGCATAGAGGGCATTCTCCAAAATTCCCAAGGGCAGGATAAAAGAGTTTTTAGAGTTGATCGAATCGTTGAGTTTGTTTCGTTCGCTGTTACAGAACGTCCCCTGTTGCTTTGTAGCCAAGAATAACAAAAGGGGTGGT
>CAZXMD010000209.1:0-2777 GCA_964641635.1 uncultured Candidatus Finniella sp.
ACACTCTTATACCATATTGGAGACTTACAATTGTCACATTAAAAAAAGAACACTTGAGCGGCTCATTTTTCCTTATTGGCGTATGAGTTATCTCAAAATTTCACTTTTTTCTTGCTAAAAACTGAAAATAACTGTTATCTATTATAGTTCCTCTAATTTTGAGTCGACAAACGAGATGTAATCTAGTATTCATGAAATCCACTCCTTTTTTCTCTTTAAATGATATTCAGAAAGATTTTGACCCCGTTTACTTTGCCCGGGGTGTGGCTTATCAAGAAGAGAAACGCGTCACTCACCTTGAAGCAGGCCATGATAAGCACGGCCATTGGAAAATAAAATCCACCATTCAGGGCTCTGGAAAAAACACCTACCAAACAGATATTATTATTGCTTTTAAAAATGGGGACTTTGAGGTTGATGGTTATTGCTCGTGTCCAATGGATCATAACTGCAAACACGTAGCAGCCTCTCTTATTGAAGCCATCGCGCAACAAAACCACCCCGCAACGCCTGCCGTTATCCTCGACACAACTAAAGAAACTCCCACCCCTGTTTTTCGAATCATGACCAACACGGTACGCTTCAAGGTTCGCCCGTGGTCCATGGCCCAGGAAGAAAAGAAATTTTTGGCGCACCTCTCCTTCGCATACGCTAAAGGTTCCGTTCCTCACAATCAAAAAGTGGAGGACAGCAGCATTTCTCGCAACCTTCAGGCTGAGGAAGAAATTCTGTCCCATCCCCTTATGAGACAATGGAAAAAACTTGGAGACTTTGCCCACCAGATTGACCCCTTCACCTTGGAAATGGGCAACCTGATTTTTGATACAAAGACACCCAGCGCCCACGCGTCTTGGACGGATGAAGCCATCATTCAAACAGCCATGAAGTTGTCGAGCGAAGTCTTTCCCCATCTCCAGGCCGAAGGGTGGCAAATTGAAACCGACCCTAGTTTTCCTTTCCAGCCCATCACAGACATTGGTGAGTGGTATGCCAATGTCAATGACGAGGCCACATCCGGCATCGATTGGTTTGACCTGGAAATGGGTGTTGAAATTGACGGGAAGCGCATCAACATCCTGCCGCATATCGTCCGTTTGTTGCGCAATCCAAATATCCGCACCACCATGGACAATGATAATTTAAGTGATGAAGAAGTGATCTATACGCAACTGGATGATGGTCGTTATTTACCGATTCCGGCTAAGAAAATTCAATTCATTGCCCGTACGCTCATTGAACTCTACGACTTTAATGCGTTAACACAAGAGGGCCGGTTACGGTTATCAACATGGCAATCCGCCCAACTTGCCGAACTTGAACACGCAATGGCGGCAAGCCAGCTGCGCTGGTTTGGATCGAATCAATTGAGGGATCTCGGCAATAAATTGCGTGACTTTAAAATGATTGAGAGAGTAACGCTTCCCTCAAGTTTTCACAACACCTTGCGCCCCTATCAAGAAGAGGGTGTAAGCTGGCTCCAATTCCTGCGGGATCATAATCTCAACGGCATTCTGGCCGACGACATGGGGCTTGGAAAAACCATTCAAGCATTAGCTCATATTATGGTGGAAAAAGAAAGTGGGCGAATGCAGCACCCTATTTTGGTGGTTGCCCCGACCAGCTTAATGACCAACTGGAAATCGGAAGCCAGCCGCTTTGCCCCCATTTTAAAAGTTCTTATCCTTCAAGGGAATGAGCGCAAAGACAATTTCGACCGTATCGCCGACCATGATTTGATTTTGACCACTTACCCCCTTCTCTCACGAGATAAAGATATTCTCCTTAATCACAAATATCATTTGCTGATTTTGGACGAAGCACAAGTCATTAAAAATCCCAATACTATGGCGCACCGTATCGTCCAACAGATCCAAGCCACACATCGCTTATGTTTGACCGGAACGCCCATGGAAAATCATTTAGGCGAACTTTGGTCTTTGTTTCATTTTCTCATGCCGGGCTTTTTAGGGGACAATAAAAAATTCACACAAACATTTCGAAAACCCATTGAAAAACGACAGGACCAGGACCGTCAACTGGCCTTAACGCGCCGCGTCCGTCCTTTCATGCTTCGCCGCACGAAGGAAGAGGTTGTCTCAGAACTCCCCCCGAAGACTGAGATCATTCAGCATATCGAACTCTTGCCAACCCAAAGGGACCTTTATGAATCTGTGCGCCTCGCCATGCACTCAAAAATTCAGGTCGAAATTGAAGAACGGGGCCTGAAACGCAGTCAGATTGTAATTTTAGACGCCTTGCTGAAGATGCGTCAGGTTTGTTGTGATCCCCGTCTTCTCAAAATTGAATCTGCCAGGAATGTCAAAGAGTCAGCCAAGCTTCAATTCTTAATCGATACTTTGCCGGAGATGATTGAGGAAAACCGCAAGATCCTTCTCTTCTCCCAGTTCACCAGCATGTTGGCATTGATTGAGCTGGAATTGAAAAAACTCAAAATCCCTTACGTCATTCTCACCGGCCAAACCAAAGACCGGCAGACCCCCATTAATGAATTCCAGTCTGGAAAAGTCCCCTTGTTTCTCATCAGCCTGAAGGCTGGCGGAACCGGCCTCAACTTAACAGCGGCGGATACGGTCATCCACTATGACCCCTGGTGGAATCCGGCCGTTGAAAACCAAGCCACAGACCGCGCCTATCGCATTGGCCAGGACAAACCCGTGTTTGTCTACAAACTTGTCACCGTTGGCACCGTGGAGGAAAAAATTCTCGATATGCAGAATTATAAAGCTGCCCTCTTTGCCGGCGTATTTGATGGCAAA
>CAZXMD010000210.1:0-2765 GCA_964641635.1 uncultured Candidatus Finniella sp.
TGTTGAATCAAATCTAGTAATGATTAAACAAAATCCAAACATAATGTGGAATTATTTTTCAAAAAGATTCAACAAAAAACAATTAAATCCATCCGTGAAGTAGAAAAACCCTCCATAAAACGAGAAAAGGCATTTTTTTGTAAAAATGCCTTTGTTTAATTAAATGCGATTAATCTTAAACCATTTCTAATTATTGACCAAATTCAGTTCATCCAGGAGTTCTTTGATATCCCGGATGTAATTCATTAAGGTCACATTAGAAGGCATCACAAAATCTTGACCGATGACTTGATATCCGGTTACCAGTATTTTGGTTTCTGAAAAACGTGCCGCGAGCGTGTTTAAATATTCCTGCGCATACTCAGATGACGGGGAGGTCGTGATAATTGTCAGCATATAATCCGGCTGATGGATCTTGTATACCGCAAGCAAATCTTCATTGGGCGTATTTTGACCCAAATAGATCACTTTGTTTCCCTTGCTTTTAATCAGATAAGAGGCAAACAAAAGGGAAATCTCATGAAGTTCTCCTTCTGGGAGAAATAATAGGAATTTTTTACCATCACCATTCGTCACTTGTCCATCGATAGCTACAATTAATTTTTGGCGGACGAGGTTTGATATAAAATGCTCATGAGCAGGGTTGATTGAACCTGTTTGCCACAGGACACCTATTTTAGACATGAAGGGATAAATGATATTCATCATAGTCTGCTCAAAACCTAATTTTAGGATATTGGTTGAAAGCACTTTGTCAAAGCGCTCCTCGTCCATTTCTATCATGCAAATGGTCAAAGCATGGATTTGATCATCATGGGTCAGCGTTCGCTCTGTGAGCTTCATTACTTCCCCCCGCATCTCTTCCGAAGCCATAGATGCGATTTTACTTATTTTATATCCGTTGTCATTAAGCAAAGCAACATTTAGGATGAGCTTTAGATCATCATCGTCATAGAACCGAATGTTGGTGTCGGTTCGCTTTGGATTCAAAAGATTATATCGTTGTTCCCAAATACGGAGGGTGTGGGCTTTGATGCCTGACAACTGTTCCAGATCTTTTATCGAATAAGTGCTCAATTTTCCGTGTTTTTAAAGAATTTTTTGGGGACTACAAATAAACCAAAAGACACAGCATCCTCTTTTTCATTGGTTCGGTGGTGAGCTTGATGTGCTTTGAATATCCCTTTTAAGAAGGAATTTTTCGGTCGGTTAAACCATTTCAACCGGCGGTGTACCAGAACGTCATGCAAGACGAAGTATAGTACTCCATAAAGACTGATACCTACACCCATCCAAAATCGGTAGTCTAAGCTGTCTACTCCCACGAAAATCAGGATTAAAGCAATACTCCCAAACAATACAGAAAACAGATCATTCAACTCAAAAATGGTTTTTGAGGGCTGATGATGTGTTTTGTGAATCATCCAAAGCGGGCCATGCATGAGGAATTTATGGATAAACCAACCCGAAAATTCCATGGCTGCAAAACCAAGTATTATAAATCCTAGCGCTGTGATCATTACCGAAACAACTTGATTTTAAATGTTTTGTTATTGAATAAGTTGAAATCTGTGGGATATGTTGATAATCTTGGTGATCAATTCAATATAAAATTTGGTTAAATCTCCAAAGTGAAGTTTAAAACTGCAAAGAAAATGATTAACGCCATTAGAAGAAATGCGGAAATAGGGTTTTCCTTGTCAAAAATTGCTTTCCGATAGATCAGGTGGATTAGAAATGACACTCCCACCCATCCGAGGTAATTGGTTGGGGGAATGGTGTCATACTTCCATGCCCAGAAATCAAGTGCAACGGCCACAGGTTCGATGATGTAATCCAAAGCAGTCATAGCAAAGGCACCTAACAGTGCTGCATAGTAGTCATTTGTGATTTTGTGAAATAGCGATCCAGTGAGATAACTCAGAATAAACCAATTGACACCTATTATAAGTGGAACATCCCAAAGCTTCGGCCCCAAAGTTGGTCCATAGACGTAGTCACCATAGAGATAGCCCGTATGAATTCCTATAATCTCCGACCCAAATCCAATCCAAAATGCGGCAGCGGCAAAAATTGGAAAAGCATCTGACCATCCTCTATGGAATACTAAAATTATGATCAAAGAGGCAAGTAGCTGTGTAGGTGTCAAGGTCAAAAACAAGTCCTGATATTCTGGGATGCTTAGTCCGATAATGCCAACCAGGTGAAGGGCAACAATGATAATCTTGGCAATTGTTAATTTTGAAATCCGTGGTTTGACACTGGAAGTGACATCATTCTGCATATTTAAAAAGGTAGACGGTGTTTCGTTACGAGATTTTTAACTTTACAATCTCATCTTTGTTAGCCACAAAAGTAAATAAAACCCACTTCACTCATTATGATCCTTTACAATATTACGATAAACGTGTCGCCTGATATCCAACACGACTTTATTTCGTGGATGAAAAACACCCACATTCCTGAAGTGATGGAAACGGGAATCTTCCATGATCATAAATTTTTCAGACTCATCCATGATACCGATGATGGATCGACTAATTATTGCATTCAATACTTTACAGAAAATCTAAAAATGATGATGGAATATGAAAGTAAGCATGCTGCAGCACTGAGGGCCAAAACTCAGGAGCGTTATAAAGATAAAGCCATCGCATTTCGCACCCTCCTTGAGACGATCTGATCATGCCAAACTACCTCAAGTTAATCATCAGTCTGGCCCTGCCCCAATTAATGGGAGGTTTGGGTGCATTTTTTACACTCTC
>CAZXMD010000211.1:0-2737 GCA_964641635.1 uncultured Candidatus Finniella sp.
AATAATCGTGAAGAAGCCTGTGTAAAAGAGGTAGGATCCCAAATAAGCGTTGTAAGCAGATTTGACCAAACTCTTTCTGATCGCCTCATCAGCAACACTTTGATAAACAATCTCGTAATTGTTAAATATGATTTCCTTCCACAATACTTCAACCAAGTTAATGCTGATTCCGTAGCAAATGACCAAGAGAGCGATCAATCCCAAGTACCTTGACTTAAGCAGGAACTTGATCCCTTCGCCAATTGACATCTTGGCTTTGCTTTTCTTGGCTGGCTTTGCGCCTTCCTCAAGCTGGAGAGCGGGATTAAGAAGAACAACATTATTCACATAGTAGTAAAGCGCTACAGCACCCACACCCGCCAAAACAATCATGCTCACCATAATCTGCATGCCGGTCATGTAATCTTCTTTATACATGTTGCTGACGCTCTCCGTCAGAAAACCTGCGAGCATAACGCCTAAATTTGCAACAAGATAGAAATGGGCATAAAATCTTTTCGCATTTGCCACAGGAATAATATCGTTCGCGAATTGCCAAAAGAGCAAGGAGAGAACCGCGCTTCCCCAAAGTTCGGACATCACATAGAAACTTGCGGAGGTCCAATACCTAATCATGGAGAAAAATACGCTGAACCAATTCTGAACTGGCCCTTCAGGAAACCAAGCAACGATTGAATCCACAAAAGCGTTAGGTTCGAGGGCAAGCCTGTTTGGATAAATCAGAAACGCATAGGCTGCAAAATAAATCAGAAACGGAATAATGACGATATAAAATACTTTTCGACGATCAAACTTATTGCTCAGCCATGAAAACAAAATAAAGAATAAGATCGCAAAGGGGACAACCGCATACACCTTCAAAAAGGTAATAATAATAGAACCGTTCGCCGCTGTGACAACCCCGGTATCTTTGATGCCTCTACACATGGAGTAGGCAAAGAGGATGCAGGTGATCATCAAAGCCATAGGGACGAAGAGTTTGGATTCTTCTCCGTAAATTGGCCAAATTACGCTGCGTACTTTCGAAACAAAGGATTTATTAGAGCCTTGCATATTTAATCAGACCTGTTTTCAGATAAGGGTAACTTATAGATTAAAAGGAAGCCAAAAACATACACTGATTAAACCATGACACAAGAGGTGAAACCTGATTTAGGAGAAAATCTGTGCATGGGTCATGCGACAAACCTCTTCCAAAGAAACCCCTTGGGCGAGCTCTAAAATTCGAAAACCGGGTCTATCACAAGCTTTAGAAACTTCAAACACGCCCAAATTAGTAACCACAAGATCCACGCAGGCGAGTCCAGTCAAGGGCAGCGTACAATCGGAAACGAGCTTGGGACGGCCTTCCTTGTCTGTATGTGTCATCAAGCAAATCACGCGTTTAGCCCCCGAAACCAGGTCCATGGCACCGCCCATTCCGGTCATTTTTTCGCCCGGAACCGACCAATTGGCTATGTCACCGTTTTGGGCTACTTGCATGCCGCCCAGGATTGCAAGATCCACATGGCGGCCACGAATCATGGCAAAACTGAGAGCTGAGTCAAAAGTACTGGCCCCAGTCACCACCGTTACCGTTTGCTTTCCGGCATTTATGACTTGCGGATCCTCTTCCCCTTCCTAAGGAAAGGGGCCCATGCCCAAGAGCCCATTTTCGGAATGGATCAGAACTTTTCGGTCCCCAATAAAATTAGCAACCAAGGTCGGAATGCCGATTCCTAGATTGATAATATGCCCGTCTCTTAGTTCGCGCGCTGCGCGCTCCGCCATGTGCTCACGGGACCAGGCCATGCTGCCTCCATTTAGTTTGTTGCCGGCAGGCAAACCCCATCTTCATGGCACGCGTAACCATTTCGGCAATGGGTGTCGCTTGAGCAAGAAGCGAGGCACAAGCTAAAATCGGTTTCTTCAGGCTCAACGCATCTCGATCCAGCGTCGCACGGATCAACATATGAGCAATCGAACTTGACGCAGTAGCCACCAATGAATCGTGCGCCCTTGCGGGTTTCCTTCTCAGAAAGACAGTACAGGTCGTCGCCGCAGTCGCGATGGTTTGAGCATGGATTGCCAATGGCCGTGTGTACCGAAAGCGAGGTGCTTTTATGTGCAAACCCCAAGTTTGCAAAAAAAGAAAGCGCCAAAGTTGCAATCACAATACTATATTTCATCATAGCCACGTCCTCACTTGCAAGGCCTAACTTGCCTTAGTGTCGTTATCGCCTCAGTGTGATAATGGTTTCGTGTATTGAGGCACAAAAAAAATGGACGAACTGTTTCAGAAATTACAATTGTCGTTTCGGTTAGGGAAGTCTCAGCCGATTGCCCATAGAAGAAAACAACTTGAAGGGTTGCGATCTTTTCTGAGCGAATGCGAAAATGAAATCTGCGAGGCGCTTCAAAAAGATCTTCGAAAACCTCGATTCGAGTCACTCACCTCTGAAATAGGCATTTTAAGAGTCGAGATCACGCACACGCTTGCCAACTTAAGAAGTTGGACCAAGCCAATACGCGTCAGCAGCCCTCTCGCTCAATTTCCGTCGACCTGCAGTTACACTTTTGAACCCAAGGGGCTGGTTCTCATAATTTCCCCTTGGAACTTTCCGGTGCAACTCGCCCTTGCGCCAGTCATTGGCGCGATAGCCGCAGGCAACACCGTTATTTTAAAGCCCTCAGAGCTTGCACCCCACGTCTCGAGGCTGCTTGCAACCAAGCTCCTTCAATATCTTGACCCGGAGTG
>CAZXMD010000212.1:0-2722 GCA_964641635.1 uncultured Candidatus Finniella sp.
GGTGGTGTTAAGGCTGGAGTGGCAGGTGCTGAAGCAAATGTTGGTGCTGAATGGAGAATACGCGCAAACTGACCCACTAATTCCGCGGTAAACTGACCCACCTATTTCGCGGTAAACTGACCCGCCCATTCCGCGGCAAATTGACCCCCCTAAATTAAGGAAATGCTCTGCTGTTTTGCAGGCCTTAAATTCATGCATTTTGAGTATGCTTTGCATACCCGAAATATACAAGGGATTTATGGCAAATCAAAACATCACTATGAGCAAACTCAGACAAGTACTAAAATTTTATGTTCAACACCAGGGAACGCGCTCAATTCGCGATTTGACCGGTGTGTCGCGCAATGTGGTTAAGAAATACATTGCCATCTTTAAATCCCTTAAAACCCCCTGGGATGAGCTTTCTAAGCTCAACGACAAGGATCTTGAAGCGTTGTTTATCACGGTTCCTATAGTGCCGGATCCTCCTGAGCGTCAGAAGGAACTGTATGATTATTTTCCTTTAGTGGAAAAAAGAATTAAGAAACCCGGAGTGACCTTGAAGATGCTCTGGCAGGAGTATTCAGATAGCCATATTGATGGTTTTCAAAGTACTGGATTTTACAAGCATTACAAGTTATGGAAAAATCGTTCTCACCCCTCTATGCACATGGTGCATAAGGCGGGCGAGAAAATGTTTGTGGACTTTGCAGGCAAAACCCTTCAGGTGGCTGATCCTCAGAGTGGTGAAATCAAACAGATGCAGGTATTTGTTGCCATCTTAGGAGCCAGTCAACTCACCTTTGTCATGGCCACCGAGAGTCAGGATATGGAGGATTTTATCCGCTGCTGTGAAATGGCTCTTTACTTTTTTGGTGGAGTGCCGGTAGCAATCGTACCTGATAATTTAAAATCAGCCGTAACCAAAAGCAGCCGTTATGAGCCCCGGCTGAATGAGAACTTTGAAGCTTTTGCTGAACACTATGGTATGGCTGTACTACCTGCAAGAGCGTATAAACCCAAAGACAAATCATTGGTAGAAGGGGCGGTTAAAATAGTATATAATCGGATTTACACCAATCTACAAAAAAGGGAATTTACTTCATTGGCTCAGTTGAACCAAGCCATATCGTTGCTTTTGGATAACCACAATACGACTCCTTTCCAGGGACGTACCTGCTCCAGAATGGATCAGTTCATAGAACTGGAAAAACACACCTTGCAGCCGTTAAATCCTTTGCGTTTTGAAATGAGACAATCAACCATTGTTACGGTCATGAAAAACGGACATGTATGCCTGCACAGCGACAAACACTATTACAGTGTGCCATACGCCTACATAGGAAAAAAAGTAAAGTTGTATTATTCAAAATCAGCCGTTGAAATTTATTACAAATATGATTGTATTGCGCGCCACGAAAGGATGAAAGGTCCCGGGCAATATACCACGGACCGCGCTCACATGGCAACCTATAATCTGCATATTGCCGATTGGAATCCTGAGCGGTTTATAGCTCAGGCAATGGAGATCCATCCCGATGTGGCATTGTATATCCAAGAGGTGTTGATTAAAAAAGCACATCCTGAACAAGCATACAAGTCCTGTCAGGGTATCCTCTCGTTTGCAAAACGTGTAGGCCATGCACGATTGATCTCAGCCTGCCAGCGAGCCCATCAATATGGGTTGTATCACTTCCGTGCCATAGAGAACATCCTTCAGCGAAATTTAGATCAGGCACCATTGGAAGCGGAGCAAGCTCAGATGCCTAAGCATGACAATATCCGGGGAGAAGAATATTATAATTAAACTCATAAAAACTAAAAAAATGAATGCACAGATTATTGAAAAAATGAAATCCATGAAGTTCCATGGGATGCTTCGTGCCTTCCAGGCCAATCTTGAATCAGGAGCCATGAATCAACTGACCGCTGATGAAATGATTGCCCACCTGATTGATGAAGAATGGGATGATCGTCACAATCGTAAAATCTCAAGAAACCTGCTCAATGCTAAGTTCCGCTACAAGGCAACTGTCGAGCAGATGTACTTCGAGAAAGACAGGGGTGTTGACAAAAACATAATACTACGATTGGCGGATTGCTCATTTATCAAAAGAAAGGAAAACGTTCTTGTAACAGGAAGTACCGGAATCGGAAAAAGCTACATGGCTTCAGCGCTGGGTCAGGAGGCTTGTACACTGGGTTATCGCGTCATGTATTTGAACGCCACTAAGCTATTTGCAAAATTAAAAATGGCCAAAGCCGACAACTCATACATTAACGAAATCGCAAAAATGGAAAGGCAACATTTAATTATACTGGATGACTTTGGAATACAGCCTCTTGATGCGCAAAGCCGATCCATGTTCATGGAAATAATAGAAGACCGTCACGGTAAGGCATCTACAATTATCACTTCTCAGGTGCCGGTATCCAAGTGGCATGAGGTCATCGGAGAAGTTACCATTGCCGATGCGATCATGGATCGGCTTATTCATAATGCCCACAGGCTTGAACTAAAAGGAGAATCCTTGAGAAAAGCCCTTAAAACCAAAAACGATAATCTATCTGAATTAAATAACTAAATTTGTTACCGGTGAAACAGCAAGAACATCCCTTATTTAGGCACTTAACTTTGACGGGTCACTTTGGCGCGGAATAGGTGGGTCAGTTTGCGCGGAATATCCAGATGGGAGCTTTGAGCTTGAAACACCCCGTGATCGCAACGGCACCTTTGAGCCTG